>JAFGDR010000029.1 GCA_016932035.1 Candidatus Cloacimonadota bacterium | reverse complement strand
GGCTGTTTACAATATGGATTTTCACGAAGTATTTCAATAAGAGTTTCAGCTTTATTTTTCAGTCCCGAAAGAGCTATTTTTTTTGCATCCTTTTGTGCCTGTTTTGTAAAAACGATTCGCCAGTTCACCAATCGATTTCCTCATCGCACTCATCTATCGGTGTGGCTAACCCTTCTTTGATAGAGTCTTTCATGCCAGGTATATTTAGAATGTACAGAGTTTCCTGAACAGCACGCCAATCATCCTCGGAGATGAGAACTGCATTGCCCCGTTTGCCCGTGATCACGATCGGCTCGTGAGAGGAATGCGTTTGATCAATAAGGCGATACAGTTTTGCACGCGCATCTGTTGCTGATAATGTTGGCATAGAGCACCTCGAAATATTTTTCACAAAAGTACGCAATGGCGTACGGCAGGTCAAGTTTTTTACATGTAGTTAAAAAAGATAATAACAAATTCTGAATTCTGAATTCTGACTTCTCTCTTCTTCTTTCATAAAAATATTGCCAGAAATTTTATGGTTTGAAACACTTCTCTATCATGAAAAACGGATCACTCTATATTGTGCCTACACCCATTGGCAATCTCGGCGACATGACTTACCGGGCAGTTGAAATCTTACAGAAAGTAGTACTTATCGGCGCTGAGGATACGCGCACTTCGCGGGTTTTGCTCGATCATTATAATATTACGACACCTCTGGTGAGTTATCACAAATTCAATGAGCGAGCACGCCTTGATGAGTTCATTGAGAAGTTGCAAAATGGTGAAGATATTGCCATCATCTCCGATGCAGGCACTCCCGGTATATCTGATCCGGCAGGTATTCTCATCAAAGAAGCGATTGCACAGGAAATAGAAGTAATAACACTTCCGGGAGCGACCGCACTCATTCCCGCGCTTGTATCTTCCGGTCTTTATACGGAGAAATTTTATTTTGTTGGATTTCTCCCGGAGAAACAATCCGAGCGCAGAGAGTTCTTGCAAAATCTTGAGAATAATCAGGATACGCTAATTTTTTACGAAGCGCCGCATCGTTTGCATGAAACACTGGCAGAATTAATCAAATACCTGAAAGATAGGCAAATCTGCATTGCCAGAGAAATATCAAAAAAGTTTGAAACACATTATCGCGGAAAGCTTTCGCATTTCGTTGAGAATTTTAACGAAATAACACTGAAAGGCGAGTTTGTAATCGTTGTGGAGGGCGCGAAGGAGCAAGTCCTTTCTGATGAAGAGCTTCGAGAACTTATCACAGAGGAATTTCATCATAATAAATCTGTAAGCAGTGCTGCCAGGGAGTTGGCTCAGGAGCATAAACTCTCGAGAAATCGGGTGTACAAACTGGCTTTACAAATGAAGAAAGAAAGATTAGAATTGAATCCATGAAGATACCGAATTCCTATATCAAGAAAATACCACGCTTTTTCACACCGGCACTTTCTACTATTCCGCAGACCGTTATTGATATTGTCAGAGAAATAGACGGACAGGGCGGCAAGGCATTTCTGGTCGGCGGCAGTGTACGTGATATGCTGCTGGGGAAAAAGCCCACAAAGGACCTGGATATCGAAGTGTATGGCATGCAGCCGGATACGATTCAGGAAATTGTAGAAAAGTACGGCAAGGTCATGGAGGTGGGCAAATCTTTTGGGGTGCTGAAATATTATGACGGTACATTGGAGATAGATTTCTCTCTTCCCAGAAAGGATTCTAAGGTTGGTGAAGGGCACAGGGGATTTGCAGTTGATACCGATCCTTTTATGGATATCAAAGAAGCAGTCCGCAGAAGGGACTTCACTATTAATGCCATGATGTATGATCCTGTTACAGAAGTACTCATCGACCCGTTCCACGGGCTTGCAGATCTTGAAAAACGGGTGCTTCGAGTGGTCGATGAGAAGACATTTGGAGAGGATCCCCTCCGTGTGATGAGAGGTGTTCAATTCATTGCACGCTTTGATCTTGTCGTCGAACTGAAGAGTTTTTCTTTAATGAAAAAAATGGTGCCATGCCTTTCAGAGCTTCCAAAGGAACGCATTCAGATGGAGTGGAAAAAATTGCTGCTCAAATCAATGAAACCCTCCCTGGGATTAAAGACCATGCTGGATCTTGGAATTATAGAAAGATATCATAGCGAGCTTTTTGAATTGAACAGGACCGAACAGGACTCTCTCTGGCATCCTGAAGGAAATGCGTGGATACATACGCTCCTTTGCCTGAATGCCGGAGCACAGATCATACACCGCGAGCGGATGCGGGTTCGAGAAGCATTTGTTATCATGCTCAGTATTCTTTGCCATGATTTTGGGAAACCCTCAACGACCATAAAAGCAGATGACCGCATCTCCACACCAGAGCATGAATCCGAAGGAGAAGTGCCAACCCGTGAATTTCTTAACAGAATAGGTGTGGATAATGACACAAAAGAGAAAGTAATTCCCCTTGTGAAGAATCATCTTGCGCCATTCTCGTTTTATAAAGCGGAATTTCAGAAGAAAGAAAAGATTACCGATGGCGCTATCAGGAGACTGGCACGACGGCTCTATCCTGCAACGATATACGAACTCACGCTTGTATCAGAAGCTGATTATCTTGGCAAAGGCACTCGTCTGCGGGACCATGATACTAATTTCAAATCCGGACAGTGGCTCATCGAACGGTCTCAGCAGCTTAATGTTGACCGGGACAAGCCGGAAAATGTTATCGAAGGTAAAGATCTGATCGCATTAGGGTTTAGCCCCGATCCGATTTTTGGCAGTATCATTAAGGTGGCAAACCAGCTCCGAGATGACAAAGAGTATGCGCGACAGGATATTCTGGAATATATCAGGATGCAGATCTCATCGGAAGATGCACTTCGACGTCTTCAGCAATTACTCAAGGAAAAATGATGAAAATACGAACAATAACTCATGGAATGACGCTTTCATATCCTATAGACGAACATGTGGTAAAAGATGCTGCAGCATTTAATAATAATGCTCGTAAAATCTTTGAAGGACAGGGCTATGAGGTCCAGGAACCTCGTATTACAACGAATTCCTGGTCTGAATTTCTCGGACATTTAGATAAAGATGAGATTATCCGTACTATTCAGAACTTCGAAAAGATTTGTTCTGACGAAGGAATCGAATTTACAAGTATCGGTACTGTTAAAGAGTCAGCATATATGGGAATGATCCCCGATATCATCAAGAATACAAAAGGTGTTTCCACCACTATTACGATGGTCGATGATATTACGGGCTTTAATGCGGAGGGGCTCAAGCAGGCAGCGAAGGTTATCACGAAAATATCCAGAGAAACGGAGCAGGGTTACGGCAACTTCCGATTTGCAGCTATTGCGAATTGTCCGCCGGATATTCCTTTTTATCCTGCAAGTTACCATGTCTGGAAAAACTGTTTTACGCTCGGGCTGGAATGCAGCGACCTTGTTAATAGAGCGTTCGAGGTGAGTCATTCCTTCCATGAAGCACGGGAAAATCTCAGGAAATTATATATTTCAGAACTAAAACCACTTGAGGAAATCGGCATCATGATCGAAGACGATACGGGTGTTGGCTTCAAAGGTATCGATGTTTCTGTGGCACCATCACTCGAAGAAAATGAAAGTATTGCATTTGGATTCGAAAAACTCGGCATGAACAGATTTGGTGAGCCGGGCACACTCTCAATTGCTGCAATGGTAACTGGTGTATTGAAATCGCTCCCGATCCGTAAGTGTGGATATAACGGGCTTATGCTGCCGGTGCTCGAAGATGTTGGACTCGCAGCTCGTTGTGGGCAAGGTCTTGTCGATGTTCAAAAACTTCTTGCATATTCTGCTGTCTGCGGAACAGGACTGGACTGTATTCCTCTTCCGGGAGATATATCAGCACAGGAACTGGAAAACATCCTCTTTGACGTCGCAAGCTTGAGTATGAAATTGGACAAACCACTTTCTGCACGTTTGTTTCCTGTTCCCGGAAAGAAAGCAGGAGATGTTACAGAATTCAATTCGCCATTTTTAACTGAATGCAAAATTCTGGACTCAAAGTAAATAATAAATTGAAAGACGCATAAACGACAAGGGAGAAATCATGGAAAAAATAATAGCAGCTTGCGGAATCATTTGCTCTGAATGCCCTGCATATATCGCAACAAAAAATGATGACCAGGCATTACGAGAAAAGACAGCAGCCGAATGGTCAAAGATGTTCGGTGCAACGATTCCTGCAGATAGTATTTATTGTGACGGTTGTATGGAAAAAGGAGAAAAGTATTTCAGCCATTGCTACGAGTGCGAGATACGAAAATGTGCTCAAGAGAAAAATATTCCTAATTGTGCATACTGTGGAGATTACGCTTGTGAAAAAGTTGAAGGGCTTTTTATTATGGTACCTCAGGCAAAGACGGAGTTGGATTTAATACGGGAGACCATAAAGGAGTAGCGCTTGAACTCGATTGAAGAATTTAATAAGGAAAGAGAAGTATTGAACAAGAAGGTTCTCGATTTCAGCGGAAAGATCGTCAAGCGTTATTTCAATCTCGATCATAATGCTTATCTGGATGGTGCGCTTCCAAAGAAGACGAAAGAGCTGCTCGGACTTGTTTCATCCTTTGTGCTTCGGTGTGATGACTGTATATCCTATCATCTCATTGAGTGCAAAAAACAGGGCGTTACCGATGAAGAACTGGACGAAGCACTTTCAGTCGGACTTGTTGTCGGAGGAACGATCACGATTCCACATCTGCGCAGAGCCATAAAAACCTGGCTTGAACTCAAAAACACAAATGACCAAGAAAAATAAGAATACCTTTACAGAACTCGAGCATCGGATTGATAAGATTCTTCAGAAAAAGGCGAGTATGCTCAACAAGCTGCAGAATATCTGTAAGCTGCTCAAAGAGGACGCCGCACATTATGATTGGGTTGGATTTTATTTTGTTGATAGGGAGAATCATAGTGAACTTATTCTCGGTCCCTTTGAAGGAGCACCAACTGAACATACGCGCATCCCATTTGGGCAGGGCGTGTGCGGTCAGGTTGCAAAAGATAAAAAATCCCGCATTGTGCAGGATACAGCACAGGAAGAAAATTATCTTTCCTGCAGCATTAATGTTCAGTCTGAAATTGTAGTACCGATAATTAAAGACGGCACATTCATTGGTGAAATCGACATTGATTCTCATACTATCGCAGCTTTTTCTGATGTAGATGAGGTATTTCTGCACATGCTTGCAAAGAAAGTGTCGGGGCTTTTATAATTATTATGAGAAGCTATCAACCAGACAAGAGAATTGTCATGACCCTTGATGCAGGGGGAACGAACTTGCGGTTTTCCGCTTTAAGAGACGGAAAGGAAGTAGTAAATCCGATTCACAGAAATACCTGCGGACATGATCTCGACCAAAGTTTGAAGAATATCATCTCTGGTTTTTCTCAAATCCTGGAACAACTCACTGAAAATCCGGTTGCGATAAGCTTCGGGTTTCCCGGACCCACAGATTATAATAACGGTATCATCGGCGACCTGATAAATTTGCCTGCGTACAGAGGGGGCGTAGCACTGGGACCAATGCTGGAGGAATATTTCTGCATTCCTGTTTTTATTAATAATGATGCGGATCTCTTTACCTATGGCGAAGCTATGGCGGGATTTCTTCCTCATATAAATTCTTTATTAGAAAAGCATGGCAGTTCTCGACGATACAACAATCTCATCGGAGGCACCTTTGGCTCTGGCTTTGGCGGGGGTATAGCCCTCGGTGGCAACATGCTGGTCGGAGATAATTCAGCTCAGGCAGAGATCAATCGTATGTGGAATCACCTTTATCCCGAATATTCCGTAGAGGAAAGCGTTAGCAGCAAAGGTGTTCAGCGTGTCTATATGCGGGAAGCAAATATCACAGCAGATGATACCCCGACTGCAAAAGAGATATATGAGATCGGTTTGGGTTTGAAGGAAGGAGATCAATTAGCAGCTCAAAAAGCATACGAAGAACTCGGCAGGGCTGCAGGAAATGCCTTTGCACAGGCAGCAACACTCATCGATGGGCTTATCGTGATCGGCGGAGGACTTTCTGGTGCGTGGAAACTCTTTATGCCAGCACTTATAAAAGAAATGAACACTGCGTTTAAATCCTTTGAATCATGTCATATCGCACGTATAGAGATGATGGCTTATAATCTGCTGAATGAACAAGACCTGAAGAAATTTTTACATGAAGACATCAGGATGATCTCGATTCCTTTTAGTTCAAAAAAAGTGCCCTACAACACAGAGAAAAAAATTGGGGTAGGAATTTCACACCTTGGCACGAGTAGAGCAGCTGCTATTGGTGCGTACACCTTTGCAATCCAGAAACTGAATTATTTATAGATTGAGTAGTGTACAAATAACTGGGCCTTGTATTGATTATTTTCTTCCATTTTTAATTCTCTTTTCATATGATTTAAATTCCTTTTTTGAATTGCCACGTGCTTCTTGACATATGGAATTCCGCAGCAATATTCCACCTGGTTAGCTCGTGGATACATGGGCAAACTAAAACTAAGGGACTTTAGTCCCAGTTCTGGGGTTAAAACCCGAAATGTTTTTTGGTATTTGCTATCTTTCTTTCTACTTGCTTGTTTCTGTTTTTAATTGCGCTGTTATCACGCCTGAGATGGCCATCCTTATAAATGCTGTCAGACGAGGATAATGTCTTGTAACGATTAGGCTAAAAAGCGTTGCCGTCCAGCAGGGCGGTTATGCTTTTTGAGCCTTTGTTAGCACCTGAAATTCATAACAACTCATGTTTTTGGCAACTAATAAAACAACAATATTTATTCTTTTTCCATTTTATCTTCAATATACTTAAGCATTTGCTTTCCATTTTCATTATTTGGATCTAATTCAATTGATTTTTTATAGTTTTTTATAGCAAGTTCGTATTCACCATTAAGCATTAATGCTTCACCGTAACTATCGTAAACATTAGCATCCGAAGGAAACATTTCAATGTTCAGGTTTAAAACAACCTTAGCTTCCTCAAATTTTTGATTATTTAAATAGTAGTAACCAAGGTTATTAAGTTGGTTTATGGAAAAATCATATTTATTTGCATCTTTATTTTTTAGTACGTTATACTTTTGAACTGCAACAGCTATTCCATTTTCATCAATCAGCTTCTTTAGTTTTATCCCAATCGGTACCTGATGGTAGTTAAATGGCTTATCGTTCAATATGTTTAGAATTGCCTCCTGAATTGGATACAAAGGACCATTTGTACCCTTATTGGAAAGAAGGATTATAACATTGTGGTTATTTAATTCACGATAAAATATTGCACTAAATCCGTTAAATCCTCCATCATGCCATACTATATTATACTTATCGGTATTTCTTAAAAGCCAACCAAATCCATAGCCCCAGATTGAATCACTTGTAAGAATAGAAGTCCCGTCATTTAAAAGCCCTGGAGTCCATGCTTCTTTTAATGTAGCTCTAGAGACAAGATTGTTAGTATAAAGCGCCTGATCATATTTGTATAAATCGTCTATAGTTGAATATATACTACCAGCACCTGTTGTTAAAATATTAAAATCATCTTTATCCCCATAATCATTATAACCTGTTGTTTTATAAGGTATATTTGGTTTTGTTTTATTCCATGCCATAGTATTTTGCATATCTAAAGGAGCAAAAATATATTGTTTTACAAATTCATTGAAAGGCTTTCCTGAGACTTTCTCAATAATCATTGATAGTAACATATAACCACTATTTGAGTAAGAATATCTTTCTCCAGGGTTAAAGTCAAGGGAGTCTAATTGTACTAAAAAATCAAAAACATCCTGATTAGTAATATCATCAATAAAATCACCTGGCCTACTTTTAACTCTGAAATTACTAAAATCCATCCATTCGGGTATACCTGATGTGTGATTCAATAAATGTCTGATACTTATTTGATCTGAATTAGGATAATCTGGGAAAAAATCAGATAATTTATTTTCGTAAGTAAGTTTTCCTTGCTCTTTCAATATCATTACAGCCATTGAAGTAAATTGTTTAGAAATAGAGCCAATGCAGAAAACGGAATTAAGATTTAATTCTTCTTTCGAAGTAAAATTAGAATATCCCAATGCATTTTTATATAAAATTTCATCTTCTTGAGCGATTAATACCGCGCCATTAAATAAGTCATTCTCATAACAATAACTAATGAATTCATCAATTTTTGCATTTTTGCTGTTTCTTTTTTCTGTACAAGAAAAATTGATTAAAGAAAAAAATGTAATCAACATTACAAAACCTAATAATTTATTGTTCATTTTTTTTTATTTGAGGTTATAAAATTCTTAATTGGTGCTAACGGCTCGCAAGTAAACTATCGTGCGGGATTTCGCCGCGTTTCATTATCCACCGTTGAACAACTTTACTAAGATAATATTTTGTCAGCAAACCACCAAAACCCGCATGTAGTTTGACTTGCTGTTAGCGGCTGGCATTCTGTTCTTTCGTCCATTTATCTATTCTTTTGTTCCGTGCTTCTATAAAGTTCATTACTCTTTCTTTATAAACTAAATATTCGTCAATGTCTGCAAATGTTGGTTTTGTTTTAAAGTTGTCAAATGGCAAGTAAAACTTAATTTTTTCGTTCTCTCCAACAAGGTCGTTGAGTAAAAAGAAATTGATATAACCTGAAAAATTCTCAAACAAGTCGAAAAAGTTCTTGTATCTTAAAAAAGTGTCATAAAGCGGACTTTCTTGTCCCAAGTAAAAAAGACGTATGCACTCCAAAGTCAAATCAAATCTATCATCTATGAAACTGTTTACTCCACGTGCTTGATTTATTGTATGTTTTCCATTAACTCGATTGTTTGGGAAAAGCGTATATGCTCCAATAGTTGAACCTGTATCAAATAATTTTTTTACTTCGTCTTGTATTTGGTGTGTCAGCCAAGACTTACGTTTATGATTTCTATAAGAATGTGTAATTGCATCACTTCCTAAAAAATATTCTCCAAATCCTGATTTGTGATGTAAATACGTACCGCTTTTATTGTCAACTAATACGAATTGTTCTCCGTTCGGCAATGGTTTACTCCACAATAATTTATGATAAGTACGTAGTGTAGGACTTGTGCTGTCAGGGTCGCCGCCATTTGCGTCTGTATAAACATTGAATGTTGTATCAATTATCATTTTTCTTTCTTCTTAATATTCTTTTCTGTATTTAGTTTCAATCAAGCTCTTGAATGCTTGCCGCTAACGTGTGTGTAACATCTATTGTTGTTATTCCTCCAATTTGGTGGTATAACAACAATGGTGTATATTTTTCTTTTATCATTCTAAACTTCTTTTTCATAAAAATCATCTACAGGATTCTTTATTTCGGAGATTGATTTCTTCGATACGTGAGTGTAAATTTCAGTAGTTTTTGAACTGTTATGGCCTAATAATTCTTGTATAAACCTGAGATCAGTTCCTTGTTTCATTTAAACCTTCATATATTTTTCCATCTTAACCCATTCGACATTAGAAATTAGATATTTGAAATTTCCTATATGATCGTTTCTTCGCTCTCTTTATCGAAGAAGTGCACTTTTTTCATATCAAAAACCAGTGTCATTGTTTCGTCCATTTTGGGTTGTTCCTTTGGTTCCAGTCTGCCAGTAAAGATCGTATCACCGGTTTTAAAATTAACGACAAATTCCGAACCCAGCGGTTCAACGACTTCAACTATGGCTTCCATCTCTGCGGGAATTTCTGCATTTGAGGAATATTTCTTATGATAGACATCTTCTGGACGAACTCCCATAACAATATCTTTTCCTACATATTCTTTGAGAGAATCATCATAAGTATCAGGAATCTCCACAGTAAAGCTCCCATAATCAAAGAAAAGTTTCTTGCTCTCTTTTCTTATCTTACCGTCAAAAAAGTTGATTGCGGGACTTCCGATGAATCCTGCAACGAATTTATTAGTCGGATGATTATATACGTTTATGGGAGAATCAATCTGCTGAATAATACCATCTTTTTGCACAACGATCTTGTCTCCCATTGTCATAGCTTCAGTCTGGTCATGGGTAACGTAAATAATAGTTGTTTCAAGCTTCTTATGCAGCTTAATGATCTCGGCACGCATCTGTACACGGAGCTTTGCATCAAGGTTTGAGAGTGGTTCGTCAAACAGGAAGACCTGGGGATACCGCACAATCGCTCTTCCCAGTGCCACACGCTGGCGTTGACCACCGGAAAGCTGCTTTGGTTTTCGATCGAGTAATTTCTCGATACCAAGCAATCCTGCTGCGGTTTTCACGCGGCCATCTATTTCATCTTTTGGAGTTTTGCGCAACTTAAGAGCGAATTCCATATTTTGATAGACGGTCATGTGCGGGTAGAGTGCATAGTTCTGGAACACCATTGCAATGTCTCGGTCTTTTGGAAGTACATTGTTCACGATCTTATCGCCGATATAGATATCACCGGAAGTAACGTCTTCGAGTCCTGCGATCATACGCAGTGTGGTTGTTTTTCCGCAACCGGAAGGACCGACCAATACGACAAATTCTTTATCTTCGGCAGTTACGTCAGCTTTATCAACTGCCACGAAACCGTTCTCGTATGTTTTTGTAACTTTATCTAATTGCACTTTTGCCATAAGTTGTTCCTGAGATTTTTTTATTTCTATGTTTTCCTGCGGTATGGTGTGTCAAGTTTTATAACAGCATAAAAAAGAAGCGAGACAGCTTTGTGCCTCGCTTCATATGTATAGGGGGTTATTAAGTACTACTCAGTATCCGGTTGTGAAGACTGCTGATTGATCTTTTCGAGAATGTCTTCTTCGCCGGTTAATGCTTTGAGCATATAACGTGCAGATGGATGAAGGGTTGTGTCTGTAACCGCACCTTCTTTTGGATAGGTTAGCACTTCTTCAAACATCTCGATAGCTGCTTCATCTCTCTTCAGGTATTCGGAATAAATAAAGCCCTTCATGAATTTGGCTTTATAATCATCCTGTCCGTTTGCATAGTCTGCGATCACTTTGTCATAATAGTAGTTTGCACGAGCATAGTTCTTCTGTGTCATTGCTTCTTCTGCAAGTGTAAACAGGGAATCGACAGGCAGCTTTTCTTCAAGGCGGTCTGGATAGACCACAAGTTTGTATTTCTGGCGCATTTCAGTTTTGAGGTTCTCAAAGAGATCCTGCTGAGCTTTTCTCATAAGATTGGTTTCAATTTCATTGCGCACATCGTCGAGACTTCGATAGGATTTTGGTGTGTATTCAACGACTTTGAAGAAAACCCAGTTTCCTTTAACGTCTTCAAACACATCACTAAAGGAACCTTCCGGAGTGGAGAATACTTTTTCAAGATAGGTATCGTCCTTGCCAACTGCTGGTATGATGCCGCCTTCATAGATAGGACCGATGATACCGTTATTCTTTGTTTTTACACAGTATTCCTGAACGAGGGAGTTGAGTTCATCTTCACTGGTTGCTTCCTGGGCTTTAAAGAGGACAAAATCTGCGGTGACCTGGTTTTCACATGCGAACTCCTGCACTTTTACATGCGGCTTGTTCAGATATCGTTTGTCTTTATCAGCTTCGTATGCTGCAACGATCTCATCTTCAGGGACCACGGCAGCATCAACAACAAATTGCTGATAATATTCGCGAAGTGCACCAATCATCTTTGCTCTTCTCAGATCTTCTGCGATTTCAGGATGCTTCTCATAACCTTTTTTGATCGCATCGTGATAGATCAGGTTATTCTTAGCCTTTTCGGTAACAAAATCTACTTTGGCTTGTGCTTCGACAAAGAGTTGTTTTCTCTCTGCAGGGAAATTCTTAACTTCATGTGCAAAATCGGCAGCTGTGTACACTAGCTCTGGATCAGATGATGCAATCAGCACAACGCTTCCTGCAATTTCGGATATGTCTGCCTCTTCAAAATTGATATCCTGCACTGCAAGTGTATCGATTGAAATCGCATATTTTTTAGATAATTTATCCAGGATTTCCTGACGGCGTTCCTGCTCTTTTTCGCTCATGTAGCGGCTTTGAACATCTTTTTCCACCTGATCGTATGGACGGATCGTACTCAGATCAAGCTCTGCAACTTGAACAAGGTGGAATGAATCATTGAACTCGACTGGGGGGATGATGTCATCGACTTGAGCTATAAATATTAGGGAGTCCAGAAGTTCTGATCTGCCGATGTTCGGGATATAACCGCCTTTTCTGATATTCGTTATCTTTCCGCCCTTTTTATTGATATTCTCATTGACGGAATACGTGTTCATGACTTGCTCAAAATCTTTGCCAGAAAGAAGTTCCTGGTAAGCAGCATCTGCATCTTCCTTTGTTTTGGTTTCGATGTACAGAAGTGTTGCAGTAGGAGATTTTTTATAGAAGTCATCCTTATGAGCTTCATAAAATGCCATGAGTTCAGCATCGGTTGGCTTGATCTTATCTTTGATCTCATCCTTATTATACTGATCAAGAATGATCCTCTCAGCATTCTGGCGATAGAAGTCCATTGCATTCTGGGTCTTGTCCATTCCTTTGCTCAGCGCTTCAAGATAAAAGATCTCTTCGATTGCATAATCATCGAGGTATTTTTGCTTTTGTTCTACGGTAAATCCGCCGCGCGGTCTGTAGAATTCAGGGATTTGGTCAACACGAGCGTTAAATTCTTTTTCAGTGATCGTGCCTTGATCCCATTGTGCGAGGATTTGCGATGTATCTTTCTGCTTTTCTCCAAGCTCGCATCCTGCTAATATCAAAATCGATACTATAGAGACAAGTATCAGAGATCGAGTGATTCGAATCATAGTAGAAACTCCTTTTTCTTACTTGTTTTAAAACACAGATTTTGAATATGATGATTTTCTGTCAAATTATTAATATACCTAATTTTTTGCATACTGATAACCTAAGGATGAGGTTGATTTTGACAAATAAATTTTCGTTTTAGTTTTAAATGTGAAATCGATAAAGCGTAAAAGGGCGAAAGAGTGAAGGGGTGAAGGCGGGAGGTTTACTTTATCTTCACTAGCTCATAATCCTGCGAGCCCATGCCGAGTTCCTCAGCATATGAAAACACCTTTTCCAGATTAATGTCCGGGAAGAGCTCGCTAAACAGATCTTTTCCAGCTTTCTCGTTCATAAGTTCGATCGACGCTCTATCTATTGCTACAATATCTTTTGAAAAAAGAATACCGATGTCCGGCATGAGATGCTCTCCGTGGATGTTCATACAGTCACAATGGCTGGTAAGGTTATTGAGGAAGTTTACATAAAACATTTTGTCCTTTTTGTGAGACAGTACCGCATGAGCATATTCGGTGATCTTAGTATTAAGGAAATCGGCTGAGGTATTCCATTTGATCCGGATAGCAGTGAATGGACATACTGAAATACACATACTGCACCCGGTGCAAAGATCTTCATTAATGTGAGCTTTATTATCTTCTCCAATACTGATCGCTTGCACCTGACACCATTGTACGCAACGAGCACACCCGATACATCTGTCCGGACTTATGAGCGGTCTGGATGTACTGTGCATGGCAAGCTTTCCTTTACGGGACGCACATCCCATACCGATATTCTTGATCGCTGCGCCAAAACCTGCTGCTTCATGCCCTGTCATATGTGAGAGCGCAAGTATGGCATCCGCATGATGAATATCACTTCCAATATATGCTTCTTTGGTTTCTTTGGTTTCTATCTTCACAACCTCTTCACTTTGTCCAACAAGACCGTCAGCGATTATAACCGGAGCATTGACCACTGAATGTGCATAGCCATGCTGGATCGCCAGGTTGGTATGATCGACACTATTGACACGCTGTCCGGCATATAGGGTGTTCGTATCTGTCAAAAAGGGACGAGCATTCAAATTGAGTATCCTGTTTACAAAAAAGCGAACATACCGGGGATTGATCACACCGAAGTTGGTTTCTGCACCAAAGTGCATTTTTACTGCTACTTTATCATATTCGCGAACGGTATCCTTAAATCCTGCCTGCGAAAGCGCATCTCCGATCTTATCAAAAATCGAACGTTGAAAGGTTGTGTGAAAATCGATAAAATAGACCTTACTTTTCATGGTACTCCTTAAAACATATCCTTTATAAATACAATGTCCTTTGGGAACAATTGGTTAACATATTCTAAAATTTTCTCTGATATATCAACTTCCCCATAGGTGATCAGATCGTGTATGGAATTTCTGCCGATGAACATCCGAGAGAACGAATCGATCTGGCATTTTATGATATAATCAGATTTTTCTATTAATGTTATTTCACCATTCTCAATTGAGAAAGCGTAAGCTAAGGGTTGATCTCCTTCAAGCGGATCTTCGATCTCTAATTGAAAATCGAAGGAGAGATTTTTGGGAATCTTATAGAGCAGCATCGCATTTTTCACATCCACCACTTTGAACATCATAAAGGATTTCCACATAATTTTATGCAGATTACAGGGAGCAAAATGATAGAGGTCGAAATTTTCCGGGAGTGAAATGACAACCTCGCCGGTTTGATCTCTGTGCTTCCTGATAAGTGAAAAAATTCCCTTTGCGCCAATATAATCAATATATCCATAATCTCGAACGATCAGGTCAACGCCATACTCCTTCTTTGATTCCCTGTACGAAAAGATAACGTATGCAACATCCTTCCCATTATGTCTGATCAGGTAGGAGTAAAGCTCTTTTGTCTGTCCCCAGCAGAACATGATCTCTTCTGTCCAGAAGTGCTTGTCCATGTATGATGAGCCGTTATACAGTGAAGCGAATTTCTTCTCAATATCGGAAAAGTGCTTTGGTAAGGCTTTGTCAATCCGAATGAATTCAAATTCCTCGTTTGCAGGTGCGATATCACATACTTCGATCCTGCACTGAAGTCGTTGTGATGCGTTTGCCCAGCCGAATTTGTTCTGATAATAGGTCGGCTTGAAGGGTTGAAGGCATGATGTAACATAGCCCTGCTTCTTCATATCTTTCTGCATAACCTTGAATTGCTCCCGCACCATACCCTGGTTTCGAGCTTCGGGCATTGTCACCACACCACCAATACCAGCCATTTTAAATTTGTTGCGATGAATATTTTGATGAAATGGATAGTAAAAAGATGCGGAATATGTCTTCCCCTTGTCCTCAGCTACAAATCCCCGACAAAATGTTGTAATGCCCTTGGCATACTGCACAGAATCTTTTTGAGACATATTGAAACAATATCTCACCATCTGAGCATAACTCTCTACATCACCTTTTGTAAAAGCACGAACTTTCATGTTTTTCTCCCCAGATTTCATTGAATGACAACATTTTAGGGGGATTGATTTTGTTGACAACAAATATATGCGCTTTGATGTTGCTTACATTGTATAGGAAAATCAATGAAAAAGAAAAGTTGCCTGCTTATATTTTTATTAGTTTTCAGTACAGCTCTCGTTGCACAGGTTGTACTGGTTCCTCTGGATAATGATGTCTATGACTTCCTCGAGCGAATGCAGGTCAAGGGTATGACAGGGCGTTATTTTGACGGGATAAAACCAATGCCGAGGACGGATATTCGTGAATATCTCGTTCATATCGATGATTACGACGAATATGCAAACCTATCTCTTCATGATATCGAGCAGCTTCAAAGATTTCTCGATGAATTTTCCTATGAAAGCAAATACACACCGAGCATAGAAGAGATATCCAGCCGGTTCATTGAAGAATTTATTAATGTGCTTTTGGATGAAGATGCAGATACGACATATACTGAAGAAGAAAAATGGAAGCTTCTGAAATTCCCCTACAAATTTTACTCTGGAGACAGTTATATCTCTTTTGAGCCGAAATTCCAAGCAGAGCATAATGTGAACAGTAGTGATACAGCCACCTTTGCCGAAAATTACCAGCGGCTTACTGGTGGCGGTTATATCTTTGGCTATCTTGGCGATAATATAGGTTTCTCTTTTGATGGGGTGAATAATGCAGTCAACGGTAACATTTTTGATGTGAAGAAGATCGATTGTTCTGATCAAGGAATCGGTGTCGAGCATGAAAGGGAGGGTCGTTATTACTATGAAGAAGTTGATGCGGCAGTTTCTTTTTCAACCAAGTATGCTGATCTGACGATTGGAAGATTTTCAAATTATTGGGGATGTGGTCATACTGGATCTGTATCCTTGAGTAATAAAGCTCCATCATATCCGCAGGTCATGGTTCGGGCAAAGTTCAGCGACTGGCTGCGTTTCGTCTATTTTCATGGCTGGTTGGAAAGCAACATCCTCGATGACAGCACCTCCTATTTGATACACTATGAAGAAGACCAGACATTTGATAGAGAGTTTTATAAGAAAAAGTATGTTGCTGCGCATCGTTTGGAAATCGCACCATCGGACAGATTCAGCTTCGGGCTGAGTGAACTCCTCTATTATGGTGAACGGGATGCGGAATGTGTGTATTTTATACCGATCATGCTTTTCTGGTCAGCTCAACGCTATACCAACGACCAGGACAATGAAATGATTGGGCTGGATTATGAATGGATTCCGTTCCTGGGCCTCAAAACCTACGGCTCGTTGCTGATCGATGAAATAGCCCTTTCGAAGATATTCAAGAAGAATGAGTCCCATAACTATGTGGCATACCAGCTTGGCGCTTATATCGTTGAACCATTTATGACGGGACTCGATTTCCGCATCGAATATACACACGTTAATCCCTGGGTCTATACGCATAAGTTTCCTATAAATTATGCAACTTCTGATGATTACTGGATGGGTTACTGGACAGGGCAGAATGCGGACAATCTGTATTTTGGGATTGACTTCCAGGTCAATACGAAATGCAAGCTATCCATGGATTATTCTATCTATCGGAAGGGTGCTCAGGATAGCATCAAATACCAATATAAGATACCACCAGTTGAGAAGTTCATGTACGGGCATCAATATACAAAAAACACTTTTTCCATCAATTGCTCTTATGAGCTCTTACCCGAACTGGAAGCAGAAATTGGCTTTAAATATACGGACTGCGACGTCAACAAACATAACATAACGCTTGCCGAGCAGGGCGAGTATGTGAATCCCGTGTATTATAAGAGTGATTTTACTCAGAAAACACTTTCAGTTTTACTTTCCTACAGATTTGATTAACATATAACCTATCATGAAACTTTTTTTGCGCATTCTATCATACCTGAAGAAGGTCTGGCCAAAAGTCATTCTTGGACTTATTGTGCTTATTATCTTCGCATCCTTCAGCGGAGTTTCCATTGGTATGGTGTATCCAGTGGTGGATGAGATATTTGTTAAGCAGACCGCTGAAGAGTGGAAGGCAGATGAGGTGAACAGGGAGTCAGGAAATATTTCCTATGTTTTTAAAGAAACGGGATGGCTTTTCGGGCAGGGCATTCAGGCAGTCAAAGATAATTGGCATGAAAAGGACAGGTTCAAGGAAATTAAAGAGGACTTCAGTGTTTCGCTAAAAGAATTTGCTGAGCGGAATTCAAAAAGCATGATCCTCAAACTGCTGCTTGTGCTTGCTGTTATACTATTCCTGGTTCGCAGTCTTTCGATGTATGGACAGCAGATCATCTTTAAACAGATCGAAGAAAAAGTGATCATGTTTATCAGGAATGATTTCTATGAAGCACTCCTAAAAAAACCGATAGAATTTTTCCACAGCCATAAGCTGGGTGAGATCATTTCACGCGCAGTCAATGATGTTAAACTTGTTCGGGGTATGACACTGAATGCAGTCACGAGTCTTATCAGGAACCTTCTGCTCATTACTGTGTATGTTATTATGATGATCTCCGTGAGTCCCAAAATGTCCCTGATGACACTTTTTGTGGTCATACCAATTTCCATTGTCGTGAGCTTGATCTCCAATGCACTGAAGCGGCGGAGCAGAAAGGTGCAGCAGAAATTTGCCGACATAACCTCGATCCTGCAGGAAACCATCATGAATATACGCATTGTATTGTCCTTTGCAATGGGCAATTACGAGCGAGCTCGCTTCATGAAGGAAAACAGGAAATTTTATAAAAAATCAGTACATATGATGAGAGCTGGTCAGCTTGTGACACCATTTACAGAATTCATGTCTGTGATGATCACGCTTGTCATCATATGGTATGGAGGATTGCTTGTTCTGAATCCCTCCAATGCAATGACTGCCGGAAAATTTTCGCTCTTCCTTGTTGCTTTACTTTCCAGTTTACATCCAATCAAGGAGATTGCACGAGTGTATTCCGAGATCAATAAGGGGCTTGCTGCAGCCGAAAGAGTTTTTGATGTGATCGACGAGCCCGTGCTTTTACAAGATAGTGAAGATGCGCTTCCTATTATGAGCTTCAACGATTCCATTGTCTTTGATAAGGTCAGCTTTAAATACCCGACCTCAGACATTGTACTGAGAGACATCGACCTGACGATTGAGAAGGGAGAAGCAGTAGCATTCGTTGGTCCGAGCGGAGGTGGAAAATCGACGCTTATAAATCTCATACTCAGATTTTATGACCCAACCAGCGGTAAGATCAATGTCGATGGAACCGATATGAGGAAATACAAGATTGAGAATATCAGGAATCTAACAGGCATGGTCACACAGGAGGTTATCCTGTTTGATGATACCATCGAGCACAACATTTCATACGGCAGAATCGATGCGCCAAAAGAGGATATCATCAATGCAGCCAGAGCAGCGAATGCCCACGATTTTATCCTTGAGCTTGAAAACGGATATGATACGATTATCGGGGAGCGAGGTGTAAAACTATCTGGAGGGCAGAAGCAGAGGATCGCTATTGCACGCGCCATCCTTAAAAATCCTCAAATTCTTATTTTTGATGAAGCAACATCTTCCCTGGACGGAGAATCCGAATACCAGGTTCAAGAAGCAATTTATCGTCTTATGAAGAACAGAACGACCCTGATCATAGCACATAGACTTTCAACAATCCGAAATTGTACTAAGATCGTGGTTGTCGACAAAGGCATTATTGCAGAACAGGGCTCTCACGAAGAATTGATCGGGCAGGGTAATCTGTATAAGAAATTGCATGATATCCAATTCAGAGATTTTTCTGAAAACAACAGCGAGTAAAGACAACGTGAACAGCTGCGCATTACATGCGAAATACTTGACTTTAAGACATTTATCCAAGCTTTTGGGCATTACGTATGAGTATATTAGTTAAAGAAATTCTGTTGATCATCGCTTCGTATATACTGGGTTCTTTTTCCTTTGCGCGTTTGTTTACCCGTTTCTACAGCAAAGTGAATATTTACAAAGCAGGGAATTTTACAGCCGATGCAGGGAATGTGTACAGACACGTGAGCAAACCAATCGGTATTCTCTGCTGGCTCATCGATTTTATGCGCGTGTATCTTATCCTTTTCCTCACACAATATTTTTTCCTGAGAGACAGACCAGTATTGCTTATGCTGGTAGGACTCGCAGCAGTCATAGCACACTATTTCCCGATCATACACAGATTCCTCGGCGGGTACAGCATCGTGCCATATTTTGCGTTACTTGCATATTTTGCGCCAGTTCCAACACTCATTATTGCTTTAATTTCGAGCATCATCATTCTTGCATATAAGCAAATCCGCTTCTCCAAATATCTCATGGTAGTTATGGTTCCGGTGGTGAGTTATTTTTATAATCCCTTAAAAAATACGAAGATCCCGGTCATGTACTTATTACTGGCATCTGTTGCGATGGGAGTGGTTAATTTTTTAATTTCAAGAAGACATAGTAGTGGGATATAGATGACAGAAACAACAAGAATAACAATCAAGAACATATCATCAAAGAAGGACCTTAAGACATTTATCAAGATTCCTTGGAGTGTGTATAAGAACGACAAAAACTGGGTACCTCCTTTGATCAGCATGGAAAAAGAGCGCTTTGATCCTGAGAAAGGTGCATATTTCAAAAATGCAGAAGTCGAGTTCTATATTGCATATCGTGATGACAGACCAGTTGGAAGGATCGCAGCGCATATTAATCATACACACAATAATTTCCATAAAGATAAGGTCGGCTTTTTCGGATTTTTCGAGTGCATGCCGGATTATGAAGCTGCTGAAGCTCTCTTCCACGCTGCATCTGGTTGGCTGAAAGAGCGAGGTATGGATACCATACGCGGACCGATGAACTACTCGACGAACGACGAATGCGGTCTCCTCGTAGATGGATTCAATGTTCCGCCCGTTGTGATGATGACGTACAATCCCCAGTATTATGAAAGTTTTATCAAAAAATTCGGGTTCCAAAAAGCAAAAGATCTTTTTGCGTATTTTATTAATATTGATGGAATGCCGGAACGGCTTGATAGTGCTATCAACCGGATAAAAGAACGCAGGAAATTCACGATAAAAAAACTCCGCAAGAAGCATTTCCTGGAAGACGTCGAGACGGTTTTTGAGATATATAATAATGCCTGGCAGTATAATTGGGGTTTTGTACCAATGACCCGGGATGAGATGAAATATCTCGCCAAAGAATTAAAAGATATTATCGATTTTGATCTTGCATACATTGTGTATATTGACGAAAAACCGATCGCCTTTTCACTGACGCTTCCGGATGTAAATCAGGCACTTATCAAACTAAGGAATGGACGGCTTCTGCCATTTGGATGGCTCAAGCTTCTTCTTTCAATGAAGAATATCAACCAGGTGCGGGTTGTTACACTTGGGATTGTGAAAAATTATAAAAATATCGGCATCGACACAGTGCTGTATTATGAAACCATTAAAGAAAGTGTGCGTAAAGGAATGCCCCGAGGTGAGTTGTCATGGATTCTTGAAGACAACCTCCGGATGTGCCGTCCCATAGAACGCATGGGCGGCAAGGTGTATAAAACCTACCGCGTATACGACAAGAAGCTTTCTTAATAAACATTTCTTATAACAGGTATTATGAATTTATCTTTTCTGAACTCCCTTTTTCTCATCGGGCTGGTTGCAGCGCTTATCCCAATCCTGATCCATCTCTTCATCAAGTACAAACCGAAGATTGTCTATTTCAGTTCATTACGATTCCTGAAAGAGGTTCAGAAAAAGAAATCACGATTGCTTCGATTGCGAGAACTCCTCCTTCTGATCACCCGAATACTTATAATCATCTTTTTCATACTTGCACTGGCACGGCCGGTCATTCAAGCCCTGCTTCCCCAGAAGAGCACATCACATGCACCAACTGCGATAGCACTAATAGTTGATAATAGCTATAGTATGAATTATCTGGAAAAAGATGAATCAGTATTTGATATTGCCAAGCAGAAAGCACAGGATATTCTCACCGTGTTGAATGATAATGACCGGGTGATGCTCTTAACTCTCAGTCCTTCATATAATTCATCTCACAGCTTCTTTTCATCTCCAAACGAAGCTGAAGTTGAGCTTGCCAAACTTGTGATTTCAGATAATACGACTTCCCTGTCAAAAGTAGTGACAGACATTACGCCGAGTATAGCCCAAACAGATATGATCAACAGGGAAATATACATTATCACCGATGAGCAGGAATATCCGTGGCAGGATATCCAGGACATTGAACTCGTCGAGGAACTTTTCGTGATCCCTGCAGTTTCAGACAGTATAAAACAGAATATTAGCTCGGTGAGTGCGCGCTATGTTCCGGGGATTTTAAGCGAAACCAACAATCCGGTCATAAAAGCATCGATTAAGAACAATTCTCCAACTCCAGCTTCGGATGTCATCGTCTCACTCGTTTTGAATAATACCACACGTGCGGAAACTGCTGTTGATCTTAATCCTTACCAACCAAAGGAACTCACTTTCGAGGTACCCGAGCAAGGAGAACGTTTTTATTTTGGAGAAGTGAACGTAAAAGATGAGATGCTTCCCGATGATAATGTATTCTACTTCAATTTTCCTGTGCAGAGCAATCCAAAAATATGCGTCATCTCTTCCAAGGAGATACCGAAAGCCCTTTCGTTTGTTTTAGATGTCATCACCCAGCAGCAATGGGAGCATGTTGCATCACAGGAAATGAGCGAACAGTTCATCGATAACAATGAACTTTTCATTGTGTATGCATCCAACGACTTTGATGATAAGATGAATTTTTATGCTGATAAGATTCTGCAAAATGGTAAAACTCTTTTTTTGCTACCTCATGGAAACATGCATGAGTACAAAGACATGAAAGAGTGGCTTATCAGGAAGGATGTTCATTACCTAGAGCTTGAAGAGGAACATTCGGTCATCGGTTTTGTTAATAACGCACACCCGATCTGCGCAGTGATCAACAAGGATCATTTTCAATCTGTCGATATAAATAAGTCGTGGCAGGTGAAAGCACCAAATTTTGTTCCCCTTATCTCAACCGACAATGGAAATCCTATTCTAATAATCAGGGATAACCTGCTTCTTTCGTCAATAGATTTCACGAGCGATTGGAGCAATATTATCTACCAGACCGTATTTCCTGTGCTGTTTTATAATATTGGATACTACCTGGGAGACCCGGCTTCAGAGATTACTCAGTATACGGTTGGAAGCACGCCAGCAGAGCTCGATCTTGAGGGGGATTTTCTCTGCCAGATGCCGGATGGTGAAAGGATACCCTTGACCTTTAGCGGAAGTGAAAGGGCTTTCATGCAGACAGACCAGCAGGGACATTATTTTATATACGATGATTACGGGCTTGTGAAAGTTCTATCCTATAATGCAACTCGTGAAGAAAGCGATCTTTCCTTACTCAGTTCTGTGAAGAAAGAGCAGATGAAGAATGACTTGAAGAATTTACATTTCCTCACGGAAGAAGACTGGAAAGAAAACATCTTAACATCTCGTTACGGTTATGAATTCTGGAAGCAACTACTATGGATCGTTCTTGTGCTTCTTGTTATCGAGATGGCACTCGCGTATTCAGGAAAAGGGTTTCTTAACAAGTGAATCCGAAAGACTACCTTGCGCCGGAGATAGCAGCAAAACTCGACAGGTTTGAGCTTCGGGCACGCCTGATCGTGGAAGGATTCATTACCGGACTGCACAAGTCGCCCTATCATGGATTTAGTGTAGAGTTCCTGGAGCACAGAGAATACCTGCCCGGTGATTCCATCAAGCACATCGACTGGAAAGTGTTCGGGAAAACGGACAGATATTACATTAAAAAATTTGAAGAAGAGACGAACCTCAAAGCATACATTCTGCTCGATTGCAGCAACTCGATGAAATTCAGTTCACAGAAAATATCAAAGCTGGAATACGGAAAGACTCTTGCATCTGCTCTTACATATTTGATGATCCGCCAGAAAGACGGGGTAGGACTTTTAACGTTTTCCGATACGATCCATTCATACATTCCACCACGATCGACATCCGTGCATCTTAATACTATTTTTAAAGAACTTGAAAAAACAGAACCGCGATCCACGACAAACACACCGGAAATTTTACATAATCTTGCAGATAGGATCAAGAAGAGGGGATTGATAATCCTCATCACCGACCTTCTGGATGATCCTGAAAAAGTGATACTCGGTTTGCAGCATTTCCGGCATGAAAAGCACGAAGTCGTTTTATTTCATATTCTCGATCAGGAGGAAATAGACTTTTCTTATAATAAGAAAACGCGTTTCGTTGATATGGAAACGGGAGAAGAGATCATCACGCAGCCATGGGAGATCAAGAAGACCTACCAGAAAAAGATCAAGGAGATGAAGGCATATTATTCCTCTAAGTGCCACACTTCTTATATTGATTACGTACCTGTTACGACTTCCACTTCGTATGACAAAGTGCTGTTCGCGTATTTGATCAAGCGGCAGAAGTTGTTGTAAGAGATGAGTCGTTACAGGTCATTCGTAAGAGCAAATCCTACCACAGAGAACACAGAGAGCACGGAGAAAGCATTTAACAGTGCAGACTTTACTTTCTGTAAGTGTAAAGTTTCCCAACTATAGATATCGCAATAGCAGGAGCTTAAAATTAAGCCCAATTTTAGGAAAACGTGTCTGAAGTTTAATCGTTCCTGAGCACAATTTGGAAATAATACTTGTTTATAGTAATAATTGCAATTTATTCCGAAACAACCTCGTAACCTGCATCCTTCCAATCTTCAATTCCACCCTCCAAGTTATATACATGTGTAAATCCAAGTGGGATTAGTTTTTGTATCGCTGATCTGCTACGACCACCGGAAAGGCAATAGAATATGTATATTTTATCTTTGCCATAATGAAGCATTTTATCTGTAAAATCCTTATCTGTATAAAGCAGATTTAAAGCACCCGGGATATTTTCCCTCTCGAACTCATTTTCTGAGCGTACATCAATGATCATAAAATCCTGATTGGCTGCATTCTTTTCGATAAGTGCATGTGCCGGTTCTGCGGAGAGTTCCTGAATACCATTTTTTACAGGAACATCCTGATAACAACCCGCAATTGAAAATACTGAAAGTAAAAGGATTGAAATGAAAATCTTAAATATTATCTTCATTAATCGATATCTTCGAAGATTCCCGTCTTTTTATTTTTCACCACTTTATCCCACTCAAAATATTTCCCGTTCATAGAGACGTACACCCCATGCGGCAGGGTTTGAACAAACGCAAGTGCGCTGCCCAGGTTGAAGAGCCCGTCCGAGCTGCCGAACCTATAAGGGATCATTGCACCGGTAAGCACAACTGTTTTGTCTTTAATAGCCTCGCCGAGGACTTTTGCGGTGGCAACCATCATATCCGTGCCGTGGGTGATGACAATTTTATCTTCCTCAGAATCGAGACAGTGCTCCAAGATGATCTTCCTGTCCGAATTCGTCATACTCAGGCTGTCCTCGAGCATGAGCGTTCTGATCTTAAGATCGAGTTTGCATCGTCCGAGGAGGAGCATTTCCTGGATATGCGTGTCCTGGAAGAAAAGCTCACCTGTGAGTTCATTGTATTCCTTATCAAAGGTTCCGCCGGTTACATAGATCTTAATTTTCATGTCATCCTTACTTACATCGGGAACATCTTTTTTCCCATATTGAAATTACCTTTGTTAAATCGTTTCATCATTTTTTTCATTTGATCGAACTGTTTAAGGAGCTGGTTCACACGCTGCAACGAAGTGCCGCTGCCCTGCGCAATTCGCTGGCGTCTGCTGCCGTTTATGATATCAGGATGCTCCCGCTCTTTTTGTGTCATGGAGAGAATAATTGCCTCGATATGCTTGATCTCGGATTCATCCACTTTGATATTCTTCATCATTTTTGAATTGCTGCCCGGAAGCATTTTCAGTATTTCATCCATTGGACCCATGCTTTGCATTTTTCTGAGTTGATCAAGGAAGTCATCGAGAGTGAAGAGGTTTTTACGGAGTTTTTTCTCGAGTTTTTCAGCTTCCTCTTTCTCGAAGGTCGCCTCTGCTTTTTCGATAAGTGAAAGTACATCTCCCATGCCGAGAATACGCGATGCGATTCTGTCTGGGTGGAACGCTTCAAGGTCGCTGAGTTTTTCCCCGACACTGACATAGCGTATTGGTTTTCCGGTAACAGCCAAAACAGAGAGTGCTGCGCCCCCACGAGCATCGCCATCCAGCTTGGTAAGAATAATACCCGAAAGGTCGAGCCGTTCATTGAATTCACGAGCACTGTTGACTGCATCCTGTCCGGTCATTGCATCAGCAACATAAAGTATCTGGTCGGGTTTGATCGCTTTTGCAAGTTCTTCCACCTCGACCATCATTCTCTCATCAACATGCAAACGACCCGCAGTATCAAAGATCACAAGGTTCTTAAATTCTCTTTCTGCAAACTTCAAAGCTCCTTTTGCAATTCTCGTGACCTTCGCTGTTTCTTCTGTATAGACCGGAATATCGATTGATTTCCCGAGTGTCTGAAGTTGTTTGATGGCAGCAGGTCTGTACACATCTGCAGCAACGAGTAATGGTTCATAACCATGCTTTTTAAAATGCAATGCAAGTTTGCCGCAGGCAGTTGTTTTTCCAGAACCCTGCAATCCAACGATCATCATTTTTGATGTCCTATTTTTAGGAAGCGGCTTTTCTTCCGTATCAGGTGTCATCAATGAGACAAGTTCTTCATTGACGATTTTGACGATCTGCTGTCCTGGTGTAAGAGATTTTTGAACTCGTTCTCCAAGAGCTTTTTTCTCGACAGCTTTTGTGAAGTCCTTTACGATCTTATAATTGACATCTGCCTCGAGGAGCGCAAGCCTGATTTCGCGAAGCCCTTGCCTGATATCTTTTTCGGATAGTTTGCCTCGCGATTTGAGTTTTGAGAAAACGGCGTTGAGTTTATCGGTCAGTGATTCAAACATTGCGAAGTCCTGCTATGGTTTTTTTGTAGTTAATGCTCTTAAAGATAAAACTTCCTGCCACGAGTATGTTTACCCCGGCTTCCTTTACCGGTTTTGCAGTTTCAAAATTTACACCACCGTCGATCTCTATCTCGATTTGTCGATCTCCGATGATCTGCTTTGCTTTTCTCACTTTCTCAACTGAATCTTCAATGAATGACTGTCCGCCAAAGCCCGGATGAACGGACATTATAAGCACATAATCAATTTCACTGAGTACAGAGGGAAGAGCGTCAAGGGGAGTTTCTGGATTTATCGCAATACCTGCTTTTACACCGCGTTGTCTGATGCGTCTGAATAAGGTAATGTAGTTCGAATCGGTTTCAATGTGGAAGGACAGGTAGTTGACTCCAGCATCGATAAAGATATCAATAAAATCTGCAGGGTTTGTGATCATAAGATGTGCATCGAGTGGGAGTTCGGTAATTGAACGCACTTGTTGCACAATGCCGGGACCAAAGGTCAGGTTCGGTACAAAATGGCCATCCATTATATCGAGATGAAGCATGTCAGCACCGGCATATTCAACGGCTTTGATTTCTTTCTCAAGATGAAGAAAATCCGATGATAGAATCGAAGCAGCGATCTTATATTTCATAGAGGTGTATTTATGCGTTTATTTTTTTGCCCGAAAGAGAAAAAATAATGTTCTTGATCTGATGGGTTGGGTCAAGTTGTCCATTAAGCTGTTCAAGGATTTCAGTTTTCTTAAGCACAAGTTCCTGAAGCCAGATATTGTTCTCGACGACAATGTACAGAATGCCATTTTCAAATTTCAGGATCCTGGTTTTGTTATCGAGAATATCTCCGACAATTCTCCTCCAGAGGAACGCTATTTTTATTTCACGAGAAAATCCTTTATCAGAAAGGTTCTGAATAAGGTTTTCTATTACTGAGCTAATTTTTACAAATGAGGACATTTACTCGATTTTCTTGGCAAAGACCATGGAAAGTCCTACCCAAGAGAAAATCGCAAGCAACAGAACCAGATAGTAAACTGTGCTGAGAGCGCCGTAACTAAGGTCGTATCCGGACATGGCAAGTGCAGGAAGGAAGGCAGTAACAAGCAGCAAGAGATAGCCAAGAACAGCAATGATTCCACCGAATTTATTGATAATGAGAATAGCAATGGCGCCAAGGGCAACAAGAACTAATGCAAAAACGAAGATAAGAAGCAGTGTGATGAAGGGAAATCCGAAATTTCCAAAAACCTGTGCAGGGAGCAAGCAGCCAATAAGAAGGAGAATCATGCCAATGACCTTTTTTATAATGATCTGGCTTTTTGTCGTAACGGTTCTGCGTTTTGTATGCTTTTTAATAAAAAATCCAACACCGAAGATCACGATCGCAACGATTACCCAGATGATGCTTGTGCGATAAGGATCGTCACTTGCAAAACCTATCGCTGCAAAGGCACACAGGATAACGAGCCACATGATCACTTCTTTGATAATGCTGATGATTTTTCTCATTTTTTACTCTTTCTCTTCTTTTTCAACCTTTATCTTCAAGGTTCCTTTGATATCACCTTTGAGCTCAATGGTCACCTCATGATCACCAAGCTCTTTAATATGTTGTTCCATTTTGACGTTATGCTTGTCAATAATTAAATCTTTTTCTTTGAGTTCATTCACGATATCCTGCTCATTTACCGAGCCATACAGGTGTCCGTTTTCATCAGAAAGACGCGTGAAAAGGATGGATGTCTTTTCGATTTGCTTCATGACCATTTCTGCCATCTTCAGTTCTTCGGCAAGACGTTTTTCCTCTTCTTCTTTGAATTTTTCGATCAATTTCTTATTCTTATCGGTTGCAGGAATTGCAAAACCTTTTGGAAAGAGAAAGTTTCGGGCATAGCCGTCTGCGACCTTTACGATCTCGCCGACAGACCCAAGATTTTCTAAATTTTTCTTTAAAATTATTTTCATTATGTATCTCCTCTATGATGTGCAAATTTTCGTAATGGTAACCAGTTGTCAAGAAGCCCTGCAACTGAGATAACAAGTAATAATATATAGCTGAAAAGCGGAATTATCAGCATAATGATCCCAAGGAATTTACTTCGGTTCAGAATGGCTTCCACATAGCAGTACAGTACAGAATAGCCCTGGATAAGAAGGATTAAACCAACAATGAAGAGTACATTGTAGCTGAAAGCTCTGAATTTTATAATGAATAATATCAATCCAATCGCGATACCAATCTGTATGTAGTATGGAAATTTGATGCTGTTGAAATGCCATTTCAGTGAATTTCTTCTTGAAAAGAGTAATGCGCCAAAAAAGACGCCGAAAACAATACTCGTCATCCAGATCGAGGCATTTCCGTAAATCATCATATTCTGCATTTTTTCGAATGTCGGATACATCGACTCCAGCATTTCTGGTGAAAAAACATTCTCGATGCTGCTCAAAAAGAGTTGTGTGCTTTCTTCTGCCACTAATTTTATAAAGGGGAAGAAGAACAGATTTTTCAAACCGATGAAAAGCAATCCTGGTATCATTGTGAGTAGAAACGCAGGCTCGTATTTTTTGTATTTAAGAAGTGCCGAAGCAAAAACCAAAGGGCTCACGCCAACACTGATCCATATTTCAAATGCCTGGATCAATGGCAGCACATTAACAATGACTAGCAGTGCGCAGATCGCTGTAAATATCCCCAGATATTGGAGAAGAGCAGGAGACTTTGATGTTGTTTCAATCTCCTGCCCATCAGTTACAAAAATCAGTTTTGTGACAAAAGGAACCGCAATAAGAAGCGCAAAAAATCTGGAGAAAAGCGCTACAACTGCAATGAGAACACAGTACAGGATCATCGGTAGTAGATCAATTAGCCGATATAGGGAATGAGAGCCATTTGTCTGGCTCTTTTGATTTCTCGAGCGAGTTTTCTCTGGTGTTTACTGCAGGTGCCGGTTATCTTTCTTGGAATGATCTTCCCGGATTCAATGATGTACTTGCGCAGTACGTCAGTATTCTTGTAGTCAATTTCTGTTTCAGGATACTTGCAGAATTTGCAATATCTTTTTCTTATGTTTTTTCTCATGTTCTAATAGATCTCCGTTTTGTTTAGAATGGTATGTCGTCTTCCGGTTCCTGATTTGACGTTTCGGTTCTTTGTTCCTGCTCACCATCCTGGGCTTCGCGCTCAAGATTCTGTATACGATTTGCCACGATCTCAGTTGAGGTGCGGTTATTGTCGTCTTTGTCCTGCCAGGTTCGTGACTGAAGCGTACCTTCAATAATTACAGGAGAACCTTTGGACAGTGTCTCTGAGACGCGTTCAGCAAGACGAGCCCATGCAACGACACGAAAGAAACTCGTGTCTGTTTGCCAGTTGTTATCGGAATCGCGGTACACTCTGTCCACTGCAATACTCATTGTGGCAACAGGTGTTCCAGAACCGGTATATCGGAGTTCGACATCCCGTGTTAATCGTCCTGAGACGATCACATTGTTAATTCTCGGCAGATTTAGTTTTTTTGCCATTTTTTTCCTCCCTCCTCTAAACTGCATGAAATGCAATTTAGAAAGAAAAGGTAGTTTTTTAGTCTTTTTCTTTTTTAATAACGTTGAATCTTATGATGTTTTCGTTCAATCGGTAGAAATTTTCCAAAGCTTTAATGTGACTGGGATCAAGTGAGAAATAGAGGATGGCATAGAAGCCTTCATTATGCTTTTCGATCTCATAAGCGAGTTTACGTAATCCCCAGATATTCACATTATCGATCTCAGCTTCATGTTCAGTAAGGAAATTTTTGACTTTGTCAAGTGTCTGGTTTGTTTCTTCTTCAGATAGAGGTTTGATGATGATCATCGATTCGTATGATTTTTTCATAGCATTCCTTTCGGTTTTATTTTCCGCAAAGCGGAAGGCAATCCGTCATTCCACGGATAAGGAACAGAGTCTGCTGTATGCAGCACTCATTTTTTCATAATTTTGATATATAAAGTATGATGTGAGTTCCACGGCTGTAGGGATTACTTCCTCTATACGCTTCGTTTCGTTATCAGAAAAATTCATGAGAACAAATTCTTCCAAGGGCATATCTAACCCGGAAGCCGATTCAAAACCTTCAGGAAGAATCCCAATACGCATTCTGGGGAAATTTTCTGAATCCAGGGCTTCGATCACTGATGTGAGACCATTATGTCCGGCATCAGAACCGCGCCGTCGAATCCTTAAACTCCCCAGCGGGATATACACATCATCTAATATAATTAAAAGATCGCTTTTTTTTACATCGAATTCTTCCATGACTGCTGAAACTGCCAGTCCTGAAAGATTCATATAGGTGAGCGGTTTGAGAAAAAGCCACTCACCTTTTCGAGCAAGGAGATAGTTCTTGATTTTTTTAAACCGAGGAACCCGTAGTTTTTCACACAGTGCACCGAGAACCATAAATCCGACATTGTGCCGTGTGAATTGATATTCAGGTCCCGGATTACCAAGCCCGACAATGAGTTTCACGTATGTTTTTTTTATTATTCAGATTCTTCTTCAGAATCTTCTGCACTCTTTTCTTCAGCTTCTTCAGCAGGTTCTTCACCTTCAGCCAGTTCTTCCTCTTCAGGAGCTTCTTCAATCTCCATCTTAGGTATAAGGACTGAGACCAAGGTTGTATTCAGGGGTTGAAGGAATTCGACATCAGGATATTTTTCCTGGATATCTTCAATATGAATAGAATCACCAATTTGAAGCTGGGAAACATCTATTTCTATAACGTCCGGTAGGTCTTTGGGTAAACATCTCACCTGGAGTTCACGAATTCCTGATTCAAGCATGCCACCCTCTTTGATACCGGGGGCATCACCGAGTGTAACAACAGGGATATCAACATCGAGTTTATGTCCTGCGGAAACTTCCATAAAATCAAGATGTACAATTTCTCGCGTAACCGGATCGATCTGCATGTCTCGAACTAAACACCGGTGCTCCTTTCTTCCAATCTGAAGAAAGATAAAGCTCTGATGACCAAGACTCTCTTTATAATAATGATAGAAATCGGAATAATTAATTTCCAGGGGCATGGATTCCATATCAGATCCATACAGAATTGCTGGAATTTTGTCTTCACTGCGCGTCTTTTTGGCAGCCTTTTTTCCAGTTTCTCTTTTTACTGCTTTAATTTTCATGTTTATGTAACCTCATCTTCTATTTTGAATAGGACACTGACCGATTCCTCATTATGAATTCTTAGGATTGCCTGAGCAAGAAGAGATGCAATTGAAAGCTGTTTTATTTTTGAGCTTTTGTGCTTCTTTTCTCCCAGAGGAATTGAATCAGTGACAACAAGTTCGTGTATATTTGACCTATCGATTCTTTCGATCGCATCACCACTCAGTACTGCATGAGTGCATGCGCAATAGACTTTTTTTGCACTTTCATTCTTAAGTGCATCAGCCATTTTGATGACAGAATTTCCAGAATCGATAATGTCGTCAATGATTATGGTGTTTTTATTCTTAACATCTCCAACTACATTTAGCAGTTCCAGTTTGCCGCGATTTCCGATCCTACGCTTATCACCAATTGCAATTGTTGCGTTGAGCCCTTTACCAAGCATACGTGCTCGCTGGGTTCCACCTGTATCTGGTGCTACAACAACGCAATCTTTCAGGTTCAACGGCTGGAAATAGCTGAGGAATATTGGAAGCATCGAAAGGTGGTCAACGGGTATGTCGAAGAATCCCTGGATTTGCTCGGCGTGAAGGTCAAAAGTAACAACCCTGTCTGCACCGGCAACCGTTAAAAGGTTTGCCACAAGCTTTGCAGTGATAGGAACTCTTGGCTGGTCTTTTTTATCAGAACGAGCATAACCGTAATAAGGTATGACCGCAGTGATTCTTCCTGCAGAAGCTCTATGCAGGGCATCGATCATGATAAGAAGTTCCATGACATTGTCGTTGACCGGAATGCATGTCGGCTGAACAATGAACACATCTGTTCCACGAACGTTATCGAGGATTTTAACAAAAGTATTATCATTGGAGAATTTAAAAACCTCGGCACGACTCAGCGGCAGTCCTGCATGTTCAGCAACCTTCAGGGCTAATTCGGGATTTGAATTTCCCGTAAAGATATGAATTTTTGATTTCATAATATGTTCCGTTGATTATCCAATTTTGGTTTCATAAACCCAGTAATTATATTTCTTGAAATACTTTTTTGCCATTTGAAGCTTCTCGCGGGATGGGAAAATGCCGAAAATAGTCGAACCACTCCCAGACATAAGGCTTCCCAATGCACCTTGATCAATTAATTGAGTTTTTATTTCCTGTAAAAGAGGGTAGTGGGCAAAAACACCCTGTTCGAGTCCGTTATACAGATTCTTACATATTGTCTCAATATCATTAACAGAGAACGCGTTGATCATTGCTGATTTCTGCTTCTCGTGAGTATCTTCTATAACAGACCAGGAATAGGCATTTCTGCTTGCGATCTCAATGCCGGGATTAACAAGGAGAATATGTTCAATGTGCGGATTTGGGAATCTTTCCTTGGTAATTTCACCTCGACCCGACAGGAATGCAGTTTGGTCTTCTAAAAAGAAATTGATGTCGCTTCCGAAACGTGCGACAACCTCATGCAAATCATTGTGGGATAAACCAAGATTCCACATTTCATTTAAAACATCAATTGTCGTAGCTGCGTTTGAACTACCGCCACCCAAGCCTGCGGCAATTGGGATATTCTTCTTTAGTTTAATTTCAACACCATTTTTCACATTATATGTATCTTTTAAATAACGAGCGATTTTGTAGATGATATTCTCTGATTCTTGAAGTGTTTCAGAGGTGCAATAAATTTTCACCTCTGTTTTATCTGTCAATCTAAATATAAGATGATCTGCAAGGGTAATAGGCGCAATTATAGTTTCTATTTCATGAAAGCCGTCATCCCTTTTATGAAGGAGATCAAGAAAGAGATTAAGCTTTGCTGGTGAGTCTTGTGTGACCTTTACTTTTTCTCTTTTTCTTTTTTGCACCTTTTTCGTCGTCAGCGTAGTAATAATAATAGTAGTAATAGTAATATTTATATCCGCTGTAGTATTTCTTTACCTCGATTCCGTTAACAACAACTCCGGCTGCCTGGGTATCAATATTTCGCAGGAGATTTTTGGCTTGTTCTATGATCTCTCTCTCCGTTGAATTAATACGTATGACGAGTACAAGCTGATCAACCTTCTTTGCTAGGATCAAGGCATCAGTAACAGCAATGATAGGTGGAGAGTCGACAATGACATAATCATATTCTTCGCGCAGTTTTGCAAAGAGCTCATCCATCTTTCTCGATGAAAGCAACTCTGAGGGATTCGGTGGAACATGACCTGCGGTGATGATATCCAGATTGTCCATGCCCGAAGGTTTGATAATATCGTGTATATCAATATCATCTTTTGTTAAATATAGAGATAGTCCGTTCTCTCTCGAGACCATGAACAGGTTATGAACCATTGGTCGTCTCATATCACAGTCAATAAGTACAGTTTTTGAGCGCATCTGGGACAACGTTATGGCAAGGTTGCTGCTGGAGGTAGACTTTCCTTCTTTCGGACCGGAACTGGTTACAAGGAAGATTCTACCACTACCAGGTACTTTCGAAGGAAGCGACACCGCATTAGTTCTGAAGGTTCTGTATGCTTCAGCAATTGGCGATTTAGGACTGTAATGCGGTACGAGACGTGCAACCATCTGCCGCTGAGTCGTTGTTAATTCCTTCAATTTCTCTTGATCTTTAATTTTACTCATCATATCTTCGATATCAGCAAGTTGTTTTTCATCAAGTGGAATATCAGGGATCGTGCCGAGGATGGGCAGCTTAACATATCGCTCAACATCAGAGAGATTATTGATCTTCGTATTAAGAGATTCAAGAAGGAATGCTGCACCGATACCCAGACCAAGTCCGAGAAGCAATCCTATAAGGATATTCATTTTTACTTTCGGTGAGACTGGAGATTTGGGTAAACTAGCCTGATTGATAATACGAATATTACTCAGTTTTCCCTCTTCTGAAATTTTTGCCTCTTCATATCGCTGAACAAGCATGCTATAGACTTCTTCATTGATTGCTTTAGAGCGTTCCAATCGTGCAAGTTCCAGCTCGGCGTCTGGAAGACCAGACATTCTTACAGAGTATTCTTCTACGACCGTTTCGAGACCATTTACTTTAGCTGTTGCGGTTTGGAATTCAACTTCTGTATTAATAATATCAACAAAAAGCTCCTGACGTCTGTCAAGGGGATTAAAGGAGTATTTGTTCACTTCTAAAATTTTATCGATTTCTGCCTTCATCTGGCGCTTAATATTCTCGATTTCACTTCTCAGAGATACGAGCTGAGGGTGGTTTTCCGTATATCCCTCTTTTGTCATGAGGATCGCAAGCCTGCTTTCATTTTCAATGAGTTTTTGACGCAACTGTTCTGAAACCGGGGAAGAGATTGATTCCATTTCTTCGCCGAGGGCTTCGTCGATCTTTGTTAGTTCGCTTTTTAGATAATTGAGTTTGTTTTCCACAACCTGCAACTCTGTTTGTGCAGAACTGAGTTGTGCTTCAAACTCAACCATGTTTGTGATCATCTCTTTAGTTTCTTCGGAAAGAGCAAATACTTCATTTGCTATTTTATATGCCCGAAGATCTTCTTCAGAAATGGCAAGTTTCTTTGATGTGACATCAAGTTGCTTTTCAAGGAATTCTCGGACACTAGTTACTTCTGCACGGGCATATTTCAAACTCTCTTCCTGATAGCTATCCATAACAGAATTGACTGCTGCTTGAGCTTCTTCTGGGCTTGTTGATTTAAATGACACATCGACAATATCCGTTTCACGCTCTGCGGATACTTCGATATTTTTTGTTAATTCTTTTTGGGGTACATCGGAAGAAAGAATAGGGAAATTCTCAGCGATAGGATTTCTTTGAAGCTTTGAGACAGCGTTTTCCATGACCGAGGGGCTTTTAATAACTTCCATCTGGTTGTTAACGTCATTGCGTCCAAAACCACCAGTACTAAAAAAAAGGTCGGTTTGTTTGTTGAGCTCTAGTAGTATTTTTCCGCTGCTTTCGTAGATTCTTGGTGCACGAGCAGTGTAATAAATCGTAGCTGCCATGACCACAAAAAAGATGATTATAATGAGCTTTATATGACGAAGAATTATTCTATAATAATCTCGTAGTTTAATCTCTTGTTCTTGCTCTTGTTCGGGGAATTGCATCATATGTAATCTCTCAGTCTATTTTGATTGAATGGTTAAATAAAGATTATAAATACTCAGTACAGTTGCGAATTTTGCAAGAAAGTCTGCGACTCGCTCCATCCCATAAAATACTGTTCCGGATACGACTATGGTATCTCCTGCTTTCAGCACAGGCACGATATCATAATTGCCAGTATCAAGATATTTCTTAAGGTTAATCCAGATCACCTCACCTTGCTGGTTTTCCTGGCTGGGTCGAACAATCCTTATTTTGGAAAGTTTGGCGTCTTCTGTAGGTCCACCCGCAAGTGACAGCAGCGTTAAAAGATCTGTGTCATCAGGGACAAGATAAAAACCGGGTTTGCGCACCTGACCCCAAATTTGTGTATAAATTCTCAACTGTTCTTCATCTCCCATAGTTCCTGAGTATGAATACGCAGAACTACTGGTCGACGGAGTGATCGGTGGACTGTCCTGAGCAAGGCAGGCAGTACTTAAGAGAATAAAACTCATTATTATTACAAAAAGGTGTTTCATATTGAACTCCCTTTACTAGTGTGGATGCAAATTTTCAAAAGATAATTTTCCGTCAATTTATTTATTGAGTAAAATGTATGATACGTTCTTCGGATTCAGATCCGATATCGTCTCCTACGATAAAGAATGCATCAATGCGCCAGATATAACTAATGCTCGGGATCGGTACGAATTCAATCTCATCGATCGTTATGCTGGTTTCACCAGGGATGAGATCATCAGAAAAGATTAGATTGTGACTGGTATCGTAAAAGAGAATGCGGTATGTGTAACCGGTTCCATCCCATGAAAATTCAATTGGGTCATTTACAGAGAAAGTGCTGCCATCTGCTGGTGCCTGCAAACCGGGCACTTCGATCAATCGATACGAGACAGTATCTGAGTTTGTGAAATTTCCTGCTTCATCAAATGGGACAATAAAATACGACCATGTTTTTTGTATGACTGGTTCCTCATAACCAATGAATTTATCGTAATATAGAGATGAGTCTGGTATAAAAGGTATTTGTTCTACGAATGTTGTATCACCGTACTCGTTGAATCGCCAGATATCAATATGATGAATGTCTCCATCTTTTTGCAGGGGAGTATCATCCCACTGTATCTTCATCCAGTTGTAGTTTAGGCTGCCAGCAGGATATGCATCGATTCCGTTGTTCTGATCGGTATACTGGCAACCAGGATCGCCCGGGTCACATTTATGGGGTGTCATCTCTACCTTTGACGGAGGGATCAAATCATAATTCTCTGCCTTGTCATAACTGCATGTAAATAAAAACAGGACAATTGCCAGAATAAATAT
>JAFGDR010000028.1 GCA_016932035.1 Candidatus Cloacimonadota bacterium | reverse complement strand
TGAACTTGCTGAAGTTGAGATGCCGGGTTTAATGGCTCTCAGGGAAAAATATTTGGGAAGTAAACCTCTCCAAGGAGCACATATTACGGGAAGTCTTCATATGACGATCCAAACCGCTGTTCTGATTGAGACACTGATTGCTCTGGGGGCTGAAGTACGATGGGCTTCGTGCAACATATTTTCAACGCAGGATCATGCAGCGGCAGCTATTGTAGATAAAGGAATTCCTGTTTTTGCCTGGAAAGGAGAAACTCTCAAGGATTATTGGTGGTGCACAAAAAATGCACTTCTCTTCGGTGAACAGAAAGGTCCTGATCTGATTGTAGATGATGGTGGAGATGCAACTCTCTTCGTGCATGAAGGTGTTCGCCTCGAAGATGACTATCTCTCATCAGGAAAAATACCTTTACCTAATACATTGAATAAAGAACTTGGAATCCTTCAACAAACTATTCTTGATGATCTTAAGAAGTATCCGGATCGATGGCATCGCATCGCAGATAATATAAGAGGTGTCAGCGAAGAAACAACGACTGGTGTTCATCGGCTCTATCAAAAAATGGAAAATGGTACTTTGCTGTTCCCTGCAATAAATGTGAACGACTCTGTAACTAAATCTAAATTTGATAATCTCTATGGCTGTAGAGAATCTTTATCAGACGGCATCAAAAGAGCAACGGATATCATGGTTGCCGGCAAGGTTGTTGTCATATGCGGCTATGGTGATGTGGGGAAAGGTTGCGCGCAATCGATGCGTGGATTTGGTGCACGAGTGATCGTTACAGAAATCGATCCTATCTGTGCTCTGCAGGCATCAATGGAAGGTTTCAAGGTAGATGTGCTTGAGAATGTTATCGAAGAAGGAGATATTTTTGTTACAGCAACAGGCAATCGAGATGTGATTCGTGTTGATCATATAAAAAAAATGAAAGACAAAGCTATCGTTTGCAATATTGGCCATTTTGATAATGAAATTCAGGTTGACGCGCTTTATGCCGTACCCGGTATTAAGAAGATCAATATAAAACCACAAGTAGATCAAATTCAATTTCAGGATGGGCATTCAATTGTTCTTCTTTCTGAAGGACGTCTCGTGAATCTTGGAAATGCAACTGGACATCCCTCATTTGTAATGAGCAATTCATTTACAAACCAGGTGCTAGCTCAAATCGAATTATGGACTAAGGACCTTGAGAAAAAAGTATATAGACTTCCTAAAGAACTTGATGAGGAAGTTGCTATACTGCATCTCGGAAAAATCAACGCAAAATTAACCCGCTTGACAAAAGAACAGGCGGAATATATCGGCGTCCCCATCGATGGACCCTATAAGCCAGACCATTATAGGTATTGAGAAAGGATGTTATACATGAGTAAGAATAAATATCTCTTTAGTTCCGAGTCCGTCACCGAGGGACATCCGGATAAAATATGTGATCAGATCAGTGATGCAATACTCGATGAATGTCTGCGCCAGGATAAAAACTCGCGTGTGGCAGCTGAGACTGCGGTGAAGAATGGAGCAGTTTGGGTTTTCGGCGAGATCACAACAAAGGGTTTTGTTGATATTGACAGGATCGTTAGAAATACTCTTAAGAAAATTGGATACACTCATAGCAAGCTCGGAATAGATTTTGAAAATTGCGGTGTCTTTTGCAGTATTATTCCACAGTCGCCCGACATTGCTATTGGAGTTGATGCCAATAAAGGGACTCACCATCTGCAGGGAGCAGGTGATCAGGGGATGATGTTCGGCTATGCGTGTACCGAGACTGAAGAATTTATGCCTATGCCAATAATGCTTGCTCATAAGCTGACAGAAAAGCTGGCAGAAGTTCGAAAAAACGGCATAATACCATATTTAGGACCTGATGGAAAAGCACAGGTCACCATCGAATATGATGGTAATGTACCAAGACGAATTCACACAGTGGTTGTCTCAAACCAGCATGCTGAGGGTATCGAACAAGATAAGATAAGGAAAGATATTGTTGAGTTCGTTATCAAACCTGTGTGTGGAGAATATCTTGATAAAGAAACAGTATATCATATTAATCCGACAGGTGAATTTATAATCGGTGGTCCACAAGCAGACGCAGGACTAACTGGACGAAAGATCATTGTCGATACATATGGGGGTATGGGACGACATGGGGGAGGTGCATTTTCGGGAAAGGATCCAACAAAAGTAGATCGAAGCGCAGCTTATATGGCAAGATATATTGCCAAAAATATTGTTGCAGCTGGTATCGCTGATAGATTCGAAATAGAGATTTCCTATGCGATCGGCATTGCAAAACCTCTCAGTATATGGATTGAAACATTCGGAACAGGGAAACTGGATGATCAGCAAATTATTAAACTAATAAAAAAACATTTTCCATTAACTCCCCATGAGATCATTAGTCATCTGAAGCTCCAACGACCGATTTATGAGAAAACAGCCGCAAATGGACACTTTGGTAGAAATGATCCGGACTTTACCTGGGAAAAACTCGATAAAGTTGATATTTTAAAGAAAGAATTCCTTGCAATAAAAGCAATAAAAAAATAGAAAGTAATAGAAAATACACATAACTGCCCTTAGGAGAGTCACTTAATCAAATATTTAATTGGAAGTGAGGAGCACGAAGTGTATAAGCGAAGGTTATGAAATTAGATTTACACACACACAGTACAGCATCTGACGGAACATTAACGCCACAAGAACTTGTTCGGGAAGCTCATAGACTGAAGTTGGAATATTTGTCACTTACAGACCATGATACGATCGATGGGCTATCTCTCATATCAGATATTCCTGAAGGATTACACTTTATTAATGGCGTAGAGATAAGTGCTGAATTTCCAAAAACACTTCATATTTTAGGTTATGGATTTGATCGTAACAACGAAGGATTACATCAAACACTGAAAGAGCTTCAGGATTTTCGGCTTAATCGAAATAAAAAAATGATTGAAAATATGAAAGCTCTCGGATTTGATATTACACTTGATGAACTTGAAAAAGAAGCAGGTGGCGTGCTCATTGGCAGACCACATTTTGCGAATTTATTCGCTCGGAAAGGTTATGTGAGTTCATACCAGGAAGCTTTCGATAAATATCTTGATAAAGGAAAACCATTATATCTCAATAAGAAAAGACTCCATCCAAAAAAAGCAATCAATCTTATCCTCGATGCGGGAGGAATTCCGGTGATTGCTCATCCATATCAAACAAAACTCGATGATCAACATTTAGAAAATTTGGTTGCGGAATTGAACAGTTACGGACTGATGGGGATAGAAGTATACTATTCCCAGCATACACCTGAGCAGGTTACATTCTATACCCATCTTGCTATTAAGTATGGACTCCTTACTACAGCCGGATCAGATTATCATGGATCGACCAAACCTAATATTCATCTCGGAATGATTGTTGATAGAAAATGTATAGAACCTTTTCTTCAAAAATTAAGGAAATAACATGCGACTTTCTAAAAAAAGTGAGTATGCACTTCTTGCATTGGTGAGTTTAGCGAAGAATTATGATAGTCAGATTCTGACAATTAGCAATCTTGCTGAAACAAATAATATACCTCAAAAATTTCTGGAACAAATTCTGATACTTCTTAAACAATCAGGTTTTGTAAGGAGTGTGCGGGGACCGAGTGGGGGTTATAAACTTTCAAAAGAACCATCAAAGATATCCACAGCGGAAGTCATCAGAAGTATCGATGGACCTCTTGCTCCAGTCGTTTCGGTAAGTCTCCATTTTTATGAGGAAAGTCCGATAGAGCGATGCCCAAAGCTCAAATCTCTTTTGAAAGAAATACGGGATTACGCCTCGGCAAAACTAGAAAATACAACGCTTAAAGATTTAGTATAAATTTATTAAAGCCTATAAAGATGATAAAGTATATAGAATTACTTGACAAACTCAAATCATCCTCTTTGATAAGGCAAAATCATCAAGGAGGATTCAATGGAATGGTCATTCATTCTTCAGATTGGCTTGCCGATCGTATTAATGGCATTTGTTGCCGAGTATTTCGATTCGACACTCGGGATGGGATATGGCACATCCTTAACTCCAATCTTATTATTACTTGGTTATCAACCTATGCAGATCGTACCCTGCATTCTTTTATCAGAACTTTTTACAGGTATTTTTGCCGGGCTTATTCACAACAAAATGGGTAACGTGCAGTTATTTACTGGGATAAAACCTGATTTTAGAAATTCACAACTGAACTTTATAAGCAGCCTGAAAAGTTATTTACCCAAAGACCTGAAGATTGCTTTACTTATTGCTATGTGCAGTATAGTTGGAACGGTTGCGGCAGTTATTATTGCAGTCAGTCTGCCCAAATTCTATGTGAAGCTCTATATTGGCATTCTGATTCTCACTATGGGTTTATTAATTCTCATAACATCCAAAAAAGTATTCAAATTTTCATGGAAAAAGATAATCGGTTTAAGTGTCGTTGCATCATTTAATAAAGGTATGAGTGGTGGAGGTTATGGACCTGTTGTGACCAGCGGACAACTCTTATCGGGTGTTGATGGCAAGAGTGCGATTGGAATTACGTCTTTTGCAGAAGGACTTACCTGCTTAGTTGGACTTATTATGTATATATCTATGAATCAAGTAATCGACTGGACACTTGCACCGTTTCTTGTTGTTGGTGGGATGCTTTCTGTACCCTTATCCGGTATAACAGTGAAAAGAATGAAAACAGAGAAATTACGTGTTATCATAGGTATTGTCACTGTAGGACTTGGATTATTAGCTCTTGGAAAAATTTTTATAAAATAATAAAAAGGAAGTAAAAGTTATGTCTCAAAATTTACCTAAACCTCATGGTGGAATGGGACTTGTTAGTCGAACTATCCCGGAAAATCAAAAAAAGGAATTTGTCACCTCTTTACGGGATGCAAAAGTCTATACAATTCCTGATGCCGACCTTTCAATGTTCTATAGTATTGCTAACGGGCTTCTTTCTCCACTTCATGGACCTATGGATGAGAAGGAATTCAATCAAGTCCTTGATGAAGAAGTAATAGAAAGAAATGGCAAAAAATACGCATGGACGATACCGATATCATTCCCGATATCCAAGGAAGAAGCTGAAAAATTTGATATTGATGAAACCGTCGCTGTTCATAATGAGAATGGTGATTTGGTTGGTTCCTTGAAAATTTCAGATATCTTTTATTTTAACAAAGACAAATATAATAAGTCTGTTTATGGAACCAATAGAAAAGACCATCCGGGACCTCGAATTGTTAATGATGATCCAAGAGATTATTTGCTCGGTGGAGAAATATGGGCACTTGAACCTGTTCATACTCATTATTATGAGAAATATATGTATCCTCCTCAAGAAACACGACGTTTATTTAAAGAGAAGGGGTGGGAGAGAATTGTCGCCTTTCAAACAAGAAATCCTTTGCATAGAGCTCATGAGTATGCACTGATCTATGGATTAGAAACACTCATTAGAGAAGGATTTGATGCTGGTGCAGTCTTGAATCCACTCGTTGGGGCGACAAAATCAGATGATGTTCCGGCAGATGTGAGGATGATGACATATGAAGTACTTATCGATAAAGGAATCATAGGCGAAGGTGATCGGGATGAAGAACTCTGGAAAGAAAAGGATATGAATTTCAGAGATCATCTTATGCTTATAGCTATGGATGTGAAAATGTTCTATGCAGGTCCAAAAGAAGCAGTTATGCATGCTATCTACAGGCAGAACTTTGGTTTTACAAATATCATAATTGGTCGTAAACACGCCGATGCTCCCTTTGATGACGGGACTCCTGCGTGGGGTGATTTCGATGCTCAAGAGATCTTTGATAATCTCAAAGGAGATTTACAGATTAAACCCTTGAATGTAGGTTTCGCAGCATTCTTTGAAGAAATCAATCGTGTTGGATTAATCGAAAAATATGCTCCTAAAGGTTTTCACCCGGTCAATATCTCAGGGAAAGAGGTTCGAAGAAAACTCCATGCAGGCGAAGGAGTAGACCAGAGAATTATGCGAAAACCAGTTGCTGAAATATTAATGAAATTCTATACACAAAAAGGAGAATGAACATGATAAAGAGTAAGAATATCACGTGGCACGAAAGCGGGATCTCAAAAGAGGATAGAGAGAAACAAAATAGTCACAAGGGTGTTGTAATATGGTTGACTGGATTGTCAGGATCCGGAAAATCAACAATTGCCGTTGAACTTCAAGCACAGTTATTTGAAGAGGGCTGCCAGGTTTTCATACTTGATGGCGACAATATTCGCCATGGTCTTAACAAGGATCTCGGCTTCTCACCTGAAGACCGTGAAGAGAATATCAGAAGGATCGGTGAAGTGGCTAAACTTTTTGCAGATGCAGGAGTAATTGCCATCACATCATTCATCTCGCCATACAGAAAAGATAGAGATGTAAACAGGGAGCTTCTTCCTGAAGGAGAATTTATTGAAGTATATGTTCAAGCCCCACTTGATGTATGCGAAGAACGCGACCCCAAAGGACTTTATAAAAAAGCACGTGCCGGCATCATACCTGAATTTACAGGCATCTCTGCTCCATATGAAGCACCTCTGAAGCCGGAAATTGTTATCGAAACTGATAAACTCTCAGTTGTTGAATCAGCACAAAAAATCCTCGAGTACTTGAAAAAATACAAAATAATTAGTTCATAAAACCATTCTTAATCTTATCAAATAGTTAACATCGCAATTATTAATACATATTAAGGAGAATTACTATGAAATCCAAAACAACAATAATACTAATATTGTGCCTATCGATTCTTCTTGTTAACAGTATCATACACACAGCTGAGTTAACGCAACAACAAAAAGATTGGTTAAAAAAAGCAGACCGCTATGAAAAAGACGGATGGATCTTCCTTCATATTGAGGGCGAACCCTATGAGCGGGGTTTCCAGCATGGATACCTCATAGCTGACGAGTTCAAAGAAGCAATAAGAGTTAATAATTTTCTTGCTGAATGGTACACAGGAGAAACATTCGATTTCTTCGTTCAACACGGTTATGAAATGTTTGCTTCCAAGATTGATGAAGAATATGTTCAAGAAATGAAGGGAATTGCTGCAGGGATAACTCAAGCTGGATATGAAATTTCATACGAAGAGATTTTAGCATGGAATGGTTTGACAGAGCTTCTTGATTACTGGTGGCCAACAGTAGTGGGAGAAATGCCTCTTAAAAATGATAAGTGCAGCGCTTTTATTGCAACCGGAGATTATACTGAAGATGGAGAGATCGTGCTTGCCCATAATACGTGGAATTTGTATGCAGCTGGGCAATTTGTAAATGTTATCATAGATATACAACCAGATTCAGGGCATCGATTGCTCATGCAATCAGCACCGGGCTTGATTGATAGTGGAACTGATTATTTCATTACAGATGCTGGTATAATAGGAACTGAGACTACAATTGGTGGTTATTCAGGTTTTAATCCTGAGAAAACTCCCGAATTTGTGCGTGAAAGAAAGGCGATGCAATATGCAGAGAGTATCGATGAATGGATACAGATCATGCAAAAAGATAACAACGGAGCGTATGCTAATAGTTGGCTTCTGGGAGATATTGAGACCAATGAAATTGCTCGATTTGAACAAGGATTAAAATACGATAGTATCGAGAAAACCACAAATGGTTTCTACAGCGGGTATAATGTTGCTAATGATCTGAAAATTAGAAACCAGGAATGTACAAATGCATGTTATTCTGATATCAGAACTCCTATGGGTGCCCGACGAGTGCGATGGAATAAACTGTTAAATGAATATAAGGGACAAATTGAAAATGAATTAGCAAAGGAGTTTCTTGCTGATCATTACGATGAATATCTTCAGGAAGAAAATATGTGCAGCAGGAATATTTGTGGGCATTATGATCTTGACCCTATGCAATACTGGCCAGAACGTCTTCCATACGCACCTCAAGGATGTGTTGACGGAAAAGTAGTTGATAGCAAGATGGCGGAAAGAATGCAGATGTGGGCACGATGGGGCTGTTCTTGCGGAGCTCCTTTTAATGCAGGAGAATTCCTAAAACAGCATCCTCAATATGACTGGCTTGAAGGATATTTATCAGACAGACCTTCACAGGAATGGACGATTTTTGTAATCGAAAAATAAAAAAAAGATAAGCAGACATAAATGTTTGAATTAATTTATACAACGTCAGTGATTATTCTCATGATCATTTTCCTTGCAAAGGAATGGTTCCACCCGGCTGGAATTGTATTCTCTGCACTACTCCTTCTCATTGCTGGTGGAGTTATTACTGTGAACGAAGCATTTGCCGGCTTTTCAAATAAAGGAATGCTGACGGTTGGATTTCTCTTTATTGTGAGTGCTGCACTGCAGAGTTCGGGAGCTTTCGAGCGATTTATTATTTCAATTCTGGGAAATCGAGAAAAAGGTGAAAATTCCCGCTATATGAGGTTAATGTTTCCCGTTGCAGGACTTTCTGCTTTTCTTAATAATACCCCGATTGTTGCAACTTTGATACCCATCGTTAAGACCTGGGCAAAACGCAATAATCTTTCAGCTTCTAAGTTTCTTATTCCTTTATCCTATGCAGCTGTTCTTGGTGGTACCTGTACGCTGATAGGTACAAGCACAAACCTTGTGGTGCATGGCTTGCTTCTTGAGAATGGCTATGAAGGATTTTCGTTCTTTGAAATTACTCGAATTGGTATTCCCGTTGCTGTTTTGGGAATTCTCTTTATGGTATTCTTTGGTAAGAGATTCCTGCCAGACAGAAAGGATGTGATTACACGACTTGGGGAAGAAACGCGGGAATTCGTTGTTGAGATGAGAGTTGGGAATGAATATGTGCATCTTAATCACACAGTGGAGGAAGCTAACCTGAGACATCTTCAAGGATTGTTTTTATTTCAGATTAGCCGTAATGGTGATGTCATAGCTCCGGTAGGTCCTGATGAAGTCATATTAAAAAATGATCGATTGTTTTTTACGGGTCTTCCTGAGACGATATTTCAGCTTCAAAAAGTACAAGGTCTTATCACGGTTCCTGATCAAGAATTTAATATAAAAAATCTTGATTCAGATAAAACAAAAACATATGAGGCAGTGATATCAAATTCATCACCTCTCGTTGGGAAAACTGTGAGGGATAGTAATTTTAGAAGTTTGTATAACGCGGTTATTTTAGCGATCCATAGAAGCGGTGAGAGAATAAATAGAAAAGTTGGAGATATTGAGATCAAACCAAATGATACGCTATTCCTTTTAGCCAGAAAAGGTTTTGAGGAGAAATGGTATCATTCAAAAGATTTCTCTCTAGTTACAACAAGTCTGGATATTTATGAAAAACCAAGATGGAAGGGGAATCTTTCTTTGGTTATCCTGTTTTTAATGGTTCTTAGCGCAGCCACAGGACTTGTCCCCATCATATTTGCAGCAGCAGTTGCAGCAGTTCTTATGGTTGGAACAGGGATTATTAATCCCAAAGATGCTACTAATTCTGTAAATTGGGGCGTGCTTATATTAATTGCTTGCTCCTTTGGAGTAGCACAAGGAATTTCAAACTCAGGATTAGCTTCTGCTGTAGGTAATTTTCTGGTGAATTCACTGGGCTTTATAGGACCGATAGGTGTAATACTCGGTGTTTTTATTCTTACAAGTATGTTTACTCTCCTTATTACAAATAATGCTGCAGCTGCAATAGTTTTTCCTATAGCACTTTCAATATCACAATCAGTTCCCGGAATAAGCCAAAAAGCGATTATGCTTACGCTTGCTCTTGGTGCTTCAACTTGTTTTGCATCTCCTATCGGATATCAAACAAACCTTATGGTCTATTCTGCTGGTGGTTACAAATTCTCTGATTTTTTCAAGGTCGGCGCTTTAATGAATATCTTTGTTGGTATTTGTGTGATTGGATTGATATATTTCTTATTTCTATGATGGTGAAATTAAATTCGATCCCAAATATGTTTTACTTGACAGGAAATAAGCGTTTTTTCACTCTACTAAGTGCTCATCGAGTAAAGAAACCATAAAGGAGGTTCAACAATGAGCAAGAGAACACCGAGTGTTAATACAATCATTATCAGTGGAAACGTTGTACGTGATCCTGAAGTTAAAGAAGTTGGTGACAATAAGCTTAAGGTCACTACTTTTACGATTGCGAATAATCGACCGTACCAGGATAAGGACAACAACTGGCAGGAAGAGACCACCTTCGTTGATATCGAGGCATGGGGCAACCTTGCAAAAAAGATTGAAAATAGGACTGAAAAAGGTAGTCCCCTTCTCGTCGAAGGAAGTTTGAAACTCAACCAATGGGAAAATAATGATGGCAAAACTGTGTCGAAAATCCTTATTCGAGCCGATAGAATTCATGTTCTCGAACACGAAAAGAAAAAGGAAGAGAAATTCTAATTTTAAGAACACTAATAAAGTAATAATCTATAATATTCAATAACAATCCATGATCGTAATTCTAATATTTTCATTTTTTTTATTGCTGCTTGGATTTGCTGTCTTTTTCAATCCGAAGAAATATACTCAAGAATTCAACTCTTTTTCGATTATTATTCCTTGCAGGAACGAAGAGAATAACCTTACTATTCTATTAAATTCGATTGATAGAGTAAATTATCCTAAAGTTAAATATGAAGTAATCCTGATTGATGACGCTTCTGAAGATGGCACATCAGAAATAATTAAACAATATTGCATCCGAGAAAACAATTGGCATTCGATATTGATACGTGAAAAAAATACTGAATATAAAGGAAAGAAATATGCGATTAAGTTAGGAGTTGAGAAAGCCCGATTCGATAATCTTATCTTTACAGATGCAGATTGTAGGGTGCCTGTCAATTGGCTTCGTTCATTTAATTCATATATTTCAGAAAATACAGGTATGATCGTTGGCTATTCCCCAGAGAATAAGGTTTCTGATTTTAGAAGATTTACACAAATATTAACTGCGGATTTTTATTGTGCAACAATCAATCTTGGTCTACCGTTCAGCAATAATGGAAGAAACCTCTACATCAATAAAAAAGCTTATGAGAAGGTTGGAGGAGTTGAGAATATTAAGTACTATACTTGCGGAGAAGACAAACTCCTTTTAAATCTCATAAAAAAAACAGAATATACAATAAAAT
>JAFGDR010000027.1 GCA_016932035.1 Candidatus Cloacimonadota bacterium | reverse complement strand
TTGAAGTTTCTCTTCAAGGAACTCATATCCCCTGTCAAGATGGTACACTCTTGAAATTTTTGTTTGTCCAGTTGCAGCTAATCCCGCTGTAACAAGCGCAGCAGCAGCTCGAATATCTGGAGCCATGACGGGTGCGCCTGATAGCTTTGGAACGCCGTTTATGCTGATTCTGTTAGTTTTTAATTTTATGTCTGCACCTAGACGCTGCAATTCGCTGATATACATAAATCTGTCAGAGAAGATATTTTCATTGATGATGCTTTTTCCTTCCGCAGTTGAAAGAAGAGCTGCAAAAAGTGGCTGCAAATCGGTAGGAAAAGCAGGATAGGGATTGGTTGAGATCTCGATTGACTTCTTCTTACCTTTATTATAAATTGTTATCGAATCCCCCTCGACATCAACGGTGAATCCAATATCCCGAAGTTTATTCAGAACAATTCCAGAGTGCTCTGGCATACAATTCGTAACGGTTATTCTTCCATTTGTAATAGCTCCTGCAACGAGAAGCGTTCCAACCTCGATCCTGTCCGGAATGAGAGTGAAATCAACCGGATGAAGTTCTTTCACACCATGGACAGTTATCATTTCTGCTCCATGTCCTTCGATCTGCGCTCCCATTTTGTTAAGAAAATTTGCAAGACTGCTTATCTCAGGCTCACATGCCGCATTCTGAATAACGGTCTTTCCTTCAGCAAGTACAGCAGCCATAAGTACATTTGCTGTAGCGCCGACTGTTTTATTCTCAAAATAGATTTGTGCACCCGTCAAACCCTTTGATCGTGCATAGATATAACCGTGTTTGATCTGAATGGAAACACCGAGTTTATGAAGTGCTTCAAGATGATAATCGATTGGACGGGCTCCAAGAGCACAACCACCGGGGAATGAAACTTTTGCTTCACCGCAGCGCGCAAGCAGGGGACCGAGAGCATAGATCGAAGCACGCATTGTCTTCACAAGTTCATAAGGGGCTTCGTGATTTTTCTTATCCTTCGTAATAATATGTAGTTCATGATCAGTGAATTCCGCTTGGGTGCTGATGGTTTGAAGAAGCTTTACCATAGTTCGAATGTCAGCAAGGTTTGGCACATTTGTTATATGATATTCACCATCAGCGAGGAGTGTTGCAGCCAGAATTGGGAGTCCGGCATTTTTTGATCCATTTGCTCTAACAGTTCCTGATAACTTCCGTCCACCGCGCACTAAAATTTCATCCATTGTGTAACCAACTTCTAAGCATTATTTTTGAGAATGACAACTCGGTCGAAATCATTGTAGTCTTTTTTCGTGTCAATCATTTTGTAGTTATATTGTTTTGCCAAATTCATAAGCCCCTCTTTTTGATATGCACCGATCTCAAAGAATATTAATCCATCAACTTTCAGATATTTTTTTGCATCTTTGAGAATATTGTTATAGAACTCAAATCCGTTCTCTCCGGCAAAGAGTGCTTCTCTTGGTTCGTGTTCTTTGATCTCTTTTGGCAACTCATTGAATTCTTTTTCACGTATATATGGCGGGTTTGATATGATGCAATCATAAGAGCTGGAAATATTTTCAAACAAGTCTGATATCAATAATGTAATATCATCAATTTCGTTCTTGTCACTATTCCGTTTTGCAATTTCAAGGGCTTTTTCAGAAATATCTGTTGCAAGGACCGATATTTTTTTTGGAGATTTTTTAAACGAATCAACAATTGCGATCGGGATGTTTCCCGAACCTGTTCCAATATCAAGAAGATGCCATTCAATCTGATTAGATTCTTTTATAAAAGATATGACAGCGTCAACGAGGATTTCCGTTTCGGGACGCGGAATAAGTACCCCCTCCTCAACAAAAAAAGGAAGTCCGAAAAATTCTGTTTTTCCGATCAGGTATTGAATCGGGTAATGAGAAGCACGGCTTTTAATGAGTTTTTTTATATATGACAATTCCTTTTCAGAAAGAGGTTTGTCATACTTAAGATACAGGTCGAGACGGGAGCAATCCAGTACATGGGCAATGAGCAATTCAGCATTCAGATGAGGAGAGGTGATTTCCTTTTCAGTGAAATAGTCTGATGTCCAGAAGAGTACGTCCTTGACGTTCCACGTTTTTTTTTCCTGTGATGTCATAGAATGAGTAAAGAAAGAGATTGTTAATTATTGTCAAATTTATGTCGGATTTGATGGTAACGATGATAGAAAATAATTGTTTAAAAAAGACGCACACCTTGCGATGTGCGCCTACACATATATTGTTTGAATACGGAGACTATCTCATGAGCACCATTTTCTTGGTGATCTGCTTTTCTTTTGTCTCAAGTCTGTAGAAATAAACCCCATTAGCAACTGTCTTCTCATGATTATCTTTTCCATCCCACTTGAAGTTGATAACAGAACCTTTCGGGCTGATTTCCGGAATGAATGTTTTCACGAGCTGTCCCTTGATGTTATAGATCTTTAACTCAGCATTCTGGCTGTGCGATGGAATTGAGAATGAGATGGTTGTTGCACCAACAAATGGATTCGGAAAATTCTGATTAAGTGTGAGGTGATTGATCGTAACCGGATCATCATTAGCTGTTACAGGTATTTCATAACTGGAGGATGGATCACCGACAAGGATATCATCGACATAGATACCATCTTCGTTCACATAGCCGTCGGAATCCATAACGAATCGGATGTAGACCTGTGGTTCTCCAGCAAAGTCTGAGAGATCAGATGTCTCTGCCACCCAGTCTGCTTGCGTGCCGTCATAAACTGGTTCGTTGGGCGGCTGGAAGCTGCCTGCACCTGGTTCTGTATATTCACCTTCAAGAGCAGTCCATGTCGAACCGTCTGTCGATGCCTGGACTTGAGCATAGTCCCAATCGTCTGCTTCGATTTCCCATTTAGTGTTAAAGAACAGGCTTGCAGTTCCAGTATAACTGACAAGACTAATTGGCTGATCAAGCTGAAGGATTGCAGTTCTCCAAGAGGTATAATTGCCTGTAGGACTATCTGTAAAGGAGTGAGTCGGTGATACATAAGCAGTGCTTGTTGTGTTCCAATCTGCTGATGTCCACTGGCTAAGCCCTTCTTCAGCGTCGTCAAATAGCTGAGCGGAACCGAGATGATAATCATATTCATCATCTCCGTTAACAACAAAGGTGCCATGATACGGTACGTGACCCTCTGCAGTTACATAGAGTTCATATATGAAATGAGGAAGGCTGACTTCATAGCTGCCTGCATCTGTCTGAACTGATGCATATTCTTCACCATTATCACTCCTCACATAAGAAAGCGTTGCACCGGTTAGCATCATAAAATCGCTGAATACATGACCACTTATAAAACCGCTTTCCACAGGATTGATAACGATATCATGAGCATTGGCACCGTATCCAAGAAAATAACCATTCTCCTGATATGGATCAAAACCCCATTTTGCAATGTAAATATCATAGTAATCAACGGTGTAATCTTCACCGGATGCATATATGCCTGATGCATCTGTCGTAGAAACGAATACAGGATCATCATTTTGAGGATTTGCACCTTGCTCGTAGAAACGAACTTCTGCATTTGAAACCGGTGTGCTGTTTCCGCTTTCTGTAACAATACCGCACACATTTCCATAAGCAACAATAACAGGGAAGGTATGCTGGTAGATGTTGTATCCTGATTTAGCAATCGCTGCTTCGACAGGTATCATTGTTGTGGGAGTTACATCATAAACGATCATTTCAGCAAGGCTAAAACCAAGACCGTCAACGTCAATCCAAAGTGTGAATCCGCTTTCGACAGCATCAGCTTCAATTGTCCCCTCAAGATTGAGAGCAAATGTGTCTTCTAATCCGAAATCAGTTGTGACGCCTAAGGTGGGATTTGTAAAATCAAGAGCTGTTACATTTACTTCCTCATGGAAGAGATAATAATCATCTCCAGGATTTTGCCCAAAGATCTGCAGTGTCGGTCCATATTGATAATTTACATTAATTAAGGCCGTTCCCGTAACGTCTGTTACTTCTATATTAGATGTATAATCAAGACCTTCTGCCCATACATTTACTCCAGCTTGCGGCGTAATACTGTCTGGTGCCATGACTTCCACTGTTATCTGAGTTGGAACATTCACATTTATGGTTCCGGGAGTTAAATTCACGATACTGGCAGTTACGACAATATCTCCAACATATTTATAATAATTATGAGAGACGATCGCGATATGAATGATACCTGCCTCAGATGGCACATTGTCGAAATAGACAGTTCCTAATCCCAAGACATTCACCGTGGCAAATCCATAGATAGTATCATCATCATAGACGACCACTCGTGAACCGCCAGGAGCGGCTACGTCTAAGCTTGGAACACCAGCCATAATGGTTTGAGGGTAGATTGGAGTAAGATTGGAAGGATTTTCAGTCCAGAGTTCGAGAGCTGGATCTCCGAATTCATTAAGCTGGTAATAGCACCATCTAATGAGTTCGTCTGTATTAATGAATGGAAGTGTTTGTTCTTTCGAGAGCTGGTTTGCACCGCTGACAGAATACACACCCGTGTCAAAATAGACATCGATGTATTGTCTGTGGAAATGCTGAGAAGCACCGTCTGTACCTCCCTGCTGACCCCAGCCGTATCTGCTGTTACCAACAAATGCAGAAGCAGCGGTAGACATGTTTGTTATTACTTCCATGAAACAATCAGATCCAAAATACCCGGAAGAAGTTCTGTTGTCAATCGAACCGGAGTAACATGCTTGTGAATATCCATTATAAAAACCACTTGTGATTCCGTCGTTAGTAAGATTGTAAGTTGTCAGGTTAGAATTATCGATATTTAGGCAGTGAGTAGTTGAACCGTGTCCAAGGTGATTAAGGAAATTAGGACCAAGATTTAATTCATTATAGAGGTCATTTGAAGACCAGTTATAGTTGATTTGATAGAGTTTTGTAATTGTCCAGCTAGCAGGAATGCCGACAGTAGTATATCCATTTGAGGAGCTTCCGGTTAGAAGTTCATCCATATAGGTCCCACCATATGTTCCGGGCCAGAGATTTTCACCAACCAAAAGAGTTGTTTCCTGTGCGCCAAGTATGGGCTCTTCAAGATATTTTTGTATCTTGTTAATCTGATTGGCGATCTCGGTACTGTTATTAGCAGTGATCCTTCCGATATAAACCTCTGCAAGCATGTCCGCTTCGTTCTCTTCACCCCAGAGAGAGTTGTTATTGTTATTCCAGTCAGGTCCGGAACCAGGTGCAGCAGATCTGTCAAGACAGCCGTAATAAAGATCGGCAGGAATGTCATCGTCATCATATCCGTATCCCGGATCGACATACATTCCTCTATCAGGGATAATATCGGTATCTGCTCCAAGAAGGACATATTTCACAGGATAATCTGTGTATTCAGCTATGATATAATTTCGAATCTGATCTGCCACATCAACACCCGGGTAACCAAGCATAATATCGCTAACAAGTTCAATATGTGTTTTCAGTCCTCTCATTGCATGAAAATCTGCAAGAACCTGATAGTCATCTTCGAAAGCACTGCTGGTAATAATGATATAATCATAACCATCTGCTTTGGATTGGGGAACAGAATATGTGTCGATCATATCGATATTATCAACGAGGGCAGCTAGTCTTGTTTCTACATCATAATTTCTATGTAAAAATTTTTGTGCCTGATTAGCGGCATCCCTGTAAGAAGTTTCAACCGTAACAACTGCCTTTTTGAAATAACTCAATTCTCGTGTTGAGGGTTTGTAAGAAATTGGTGTAAGGGCGAAAGAACCTACAGAGTATCCAGCAAGATAATGTGTATTTGGAATGTTATGCTGTGATGTTGGGAAAGCATTGTCACTTGTGTAGATTGTTTCATCAGGCGGAGTGAATTCTGCTTGATCTAATAAAGAGAGGGGCATTGGCTGTTGTTTCGGGAAGACTTTGTAGAAACCAAGATCGATTTGTTCGGAAAATTTTATCGACAGTTTTGAGATTTCCTGGTTCTGAGGGAGGAGTAAAACCACTCCCTGGTATGGAATTGATGGCTCGCCTGGATTTCCCAGATGGTAGCTATCATCCATCTGTAGGATGGCGTATTCTCCATCGACCACTATCTCTGGACTATCAAAGTAGTACGTCTGTGTTATTACATCAGAAAAACAAAGAGATGTGATAGTTAATAAAAGGATAAGGACACCTAGTTTTTTCATGTTTTCCACCTATGATATTATTTTTTTAAATTTCCGTTATCAAAAATAATTGTATTATCGATTTTTATTTTTTTATTAAGCATATAGAACTGGGCGATCATACTGGAATCGATATTCGTTGCTTCCAATTCATCCCACCCGATTTGCAGGGTAAGCCCACCATAGATCTTAGTATTTATATATGGATGGTGAATGTTCGAATGCAATGCGGGATTTATACCAATGGTAAATGAACCCACCACATCCTTATCACCTATGGCATTTGTAAAAAGTGTGTGCAGTTTATCATTATCAGTCCTGGATTTCATTTCAATAACTTTATTATCACGGATGATGATATCGATATCCTCGAACATTGTATCGAAAAGGTAGGCAAAATCTGTGTGGAAATTACCATTTATATTACCATTTTCAAGCAGACCTACAACAAGACCACCAGGAAGTTCTGAGTCAGATGCAAGTTTATTTGCAATACCATCTTTGATCTGTAATACTCGCTCGTGCGGAAGAGAGATGTTTAGCAGGCTGCCGTTTCCGTCTTCAATTGAAATGGTTTTCGAGGTCTTGAGCAAATCTTTAATGAGATGACAGCTTTTTGTAAGATCCTCGGGTCTTTCGTTGAGTGCACGCCAATACATTTCACTACGCTGTTCAGCATCAGCTTTCTGGAAATTATTATAAATCGTATCGATGGTGAGAAATCGCACATCTGTTTCATAGGTCTTGCGAACATTTTCTCTTTTTGCTTCTTCGATTAGATTGCTTTTCTCGATCAGTTCTTCACTAAAAACATTATCATCAACTTCATCAAAGAATTCACCGGAGAAAATAATATGCGCATCGATATCTTTGATCAGAAAATCGCTGATGACATCCTTGGTTGCATAGGGTAGGGGAACGTGGCGAATGAAATTAGCTTCCATACGTTTTGTCCAGAATATAGGAATTGCATATGCGCCCTGTCGAGCGATCTCGACCATCAGATCTTCAACCAGTTTTCTATGCATCGGTTGGTAGCTGATCACGACCTTTTCATTTTCTTTTATTCCAAGATTTTGTGTGATGATCTTGTTAGCAATATCCTTGAAACGTATTTTTATGATTCGTTCTCTTCGCCAGTCTTCGATCTCCTGATTAAGAACCGTATGGATTATATTGCTTTTACTGAGGTCAACTTCTCCGAGAGAGACGTCAACGAAATAGTTCTTTGCTACTGCTCTATAATATTTTTTTACTGTTCCTCGAACATGTTGAGAGTCTACGAGTTCAATAAGTCCAGCGCTTTCCAGCTGTTGCATGTCATACCAGAGTGCATTCGGTTTGATCTTGAATTTCAGTGCCAGTTCCTGGGCTGTATATTCCCTATCCACAAGATGACGAAGGATCTTCAGTCGTCTGTCCGATGAAAGGGTTTTAATGCCTTTGAGCGTTGAGATGTAAAAAATTTCCTGCATAGAGTTACACTTTCTTCATACATGCAGGGGAAGAGAGCGGGAGTATTTCATCCCGCAAGCCCTGCAAATAATTTTACTTCAATAAGAGTAATTTCTTTGTAATATCTTTCTTATCTGTTGAGAGTCTGTAGAAATAAACTCCATTTGCTACCGGTTTATTTGAACTGTCTTTTCCATCCCATTCAAAAGTGAAGTGGGGACCTTCATCGATAATAGGGGTATAGGATTTAACGAGTTGTCCTTTGATGTTGTAGATCGAGAGTTCGGCTTTTTGAATATTCTGAGGTAACGCGAAGGAGAAAGTGGTTGTTGATTTAATAGGATTCGGGAAGTTCTGATGGAGAGACACAGTCTGAACCGGACGAGGATCATCATTACTTACGATCGGAATCTCGTAACTAGTTGAAGGATCGCCAATAAGCACATCATCGACATACCATCCATAGAAATTATGGACGGAATAATCAGAAGCAAATGTCCATCTCAATGTAGCTGTGTTACCAGCATATGCAGAGAGGTTGAATTCTTCCTGTTCCCATTCAGATATTTGACCACCAAAACCCTGGTTGTCGAGAGCGCTGATATTGCCGTCATACCCACCTTCTGGAATAATGAGGTTATACCCTACACCACCATTCGTGGATATCATAACATTACCACCATCGTAAAGCGTGGTTGAGCCTTCAAAGTTATAGTAATGCCAGAAGTATAAGGTTGCGTCTGTTGGAACGGTGAATTCCGGAGAGTTCAGATGCCAATCAACATTATCGAGATATGTTCCATTCAACACAGTTGCCCATAATTTAGTTCCAGAATGAGCAGTAATACCACCTGCCGTTGGTTCACCCCATTGCCAACCGGCTGTATTATCGCTAATAAAATCACCGTCATTTTGCTCGAAATCAGAGAAAAGAGCAGCATTCCCGAGATGGTAATCTATAACACTGTCTCCATTGATAAGTAATGAACCCGAATAGGGAACATAGCCAGGAGCGGAAAGATATACCTCGTAGCTGAAGTGGGGAAGCATTACGCTATATGTTCCGTCAGTGATATCAACGGAAGCATATTCTTCACCATTATCCTGTCTATAGTAATGGATCGTACCGTTTGTGATAACGATAAAGTCAGCATAAACATCACCGCAAACATTTGCACTTTCAACAGGATCAAGTTGCATATCATGTGTATTTGCACCATATCCGAGGAAGTAACTCATCTCCTGATACGGATCGAATCCCCATTTATTTATATAAATATCATAATTATCAACTGTTTGTTCAGTTGTAACATTATAGAAACCGGATGAGTTTGTTGTTGCCGTGAATAATGGATCACCGTCCGGTGCAATGCCTTCTTCATAGAAACGTATCTCAGCGTTAGAAATAGGGGTTTGGGTATCACTGTCTGTAAGTGTTCCAGAAACTGTGCCGTATGCAACTATTACAGCAAATTCTTCTTCATAGACATCATATCCTGTTTTAGAAATCACAGCATAAACTGTTCCAACTTCATCAGGGATAATCAACAGTGAACTCTGGGTGGTGTTTGTGTAGTCACCGTCATTGAGTTTAGCCCAAAGCTCTGTGCCATCTTCTGTACAATATTGATTGAGTGTACCTTCGAGATTCATGGCGAGGGTATCATAAAGACCGAATGTAGTTGTGACATCTATATCAGGAGAAGTTAGACTTTGTGCAACCATACCCAATACTTCCTCAAAGAGAAGGAAATCTTCATCAGGACGTTGTCCAAGAATCTGTAGTGAGGGACCAAATGGATAATTTATTGAAAGGACTGCTTCTCCATTAGCATCTGTTACACTAACATTTGATGTATAGCCAAGTCCTTCAGCCCATACATTAACACCAACTTCAGGATTGATACCATCACTGTCCATCACGGTTACAGTAACGTTTGTTGCCTGGTTTGCATTTATGTTATCCGGTGTGACGTCAACCTGTACCGGTACAATGGCATCCAGAAGTGCGGTGTATGGAAGTGCATTATATGCGGTAACGGTAAGAGTCATCTGCCCCGGATCTGTCAAAGGTACATCAAGAGTAATTGTTGCATTTCCGAATTCATCAGTAAATCCGTGACCGTATAAAGTACCGTTCATATATAGACCAATGAGAGCAGATTCAACACCGACGACTTCTACATCATAGGTTGTTGAGCCGAGTGGAATGATCGGATTATGGTTGATGGTTAAAGCGACTGGCGTGTTCGTTCTCAATTTTACCGATGGATCTCCGAACACAGTCCAATACTTGAATTCATTTGTTCCACCAGAAAAATTCTCATCCATCATTTGCATAGCACCTGCAAAGTAGTAGTTACCAAGAGTAGTAACTTTTTCATTTATAAGGAACATATTTGCATGGTATTCACCTATCATTGGTGGTACCCAGCTTTGACTGATCACCGATGCATATACACCGATAGCTCCAGTCGGGACACCTGTAGAATTGTTCGTTGCCCTTGCCCAAGCTTCAGCAAAACATGTTGAGCTTATGAAATTACCATTCAGGCATGCTACACAAATGACTGATGGATACATATAATCATTTGTAAGTGCATTAATATTTGTATTTGAAAATCCGGTTGTTCCCCAGGAAGTTGTTGAACCATGACCACAATAATTAACTAAGCTGCGACCGTTGTTTATAGCATTTGAAACATCAGAAGCAGTTCCGGAAGGGTCATATATCTGGTCAACATGAGTATAGTTCCACGCCATTAATGAGTCGCGTATAATATTCATCATAACATAATCCGCCCAACCGTTATATCCGGTACCAGATCCTTGTGAAGATGCAACACCAGTTCCTTTGTGCATCCAGTCACCGGCGATAAGAGGGTTGGCTTCGTAAAAAAGTACTCTGTCAACCTGGGTTTCAACATGTGTTTCGTTCTCAGCAGAGAATCTACCGATGAAAGCATCCGGATAGGTGTCTCCACCTTCAAGACATGCATAGAGCGGATCCTGGTTATTATTATAAGGTTTTACTTGAGGGGCATCACCAACAAGAAGAATGAATGCAAGATCCCAAGTGTCGTAAAGGCCTTGAATATACGTCTTGATGGTGTTATAATTATTTCCAAGCGTGCTGACATTCACGATTTGAGTGGGAATACCCTTTTTGTTTTTCCACTCAAGTAAGGGCTGCATTTCATCTGCAAAATCATCATAGGTTATGATCACCATCGATCCAACAGCCGGCGTAGGTGTATGACGATAATGTCGTGAAGCCTGTTCAAAGTTGATGAATTGAGTTTTATACACTTCAAGGAATGAAGAGACTACTGATTCACACTCGAATAGACCTTTATCCTTTGTGTTAATGTCACTTAAGCCATTCTCGGTAACTTTGATTCTGAGGTTTGTGTACACCCTAAGCTTTCGCTGTACAGGATTATACTGGAATGGTTGTACCTGAATACTCATGCCACGTGCATCACGGATGATGTAAGGATCATATGAAAATGCAAGGTCTTGAGGATACCACGCATCTTCTTGATACATTGCATTGAAGGTATAAGGGACATCGTCAGGATCGATTTCACGAGAGAAGCTGCCTTTTGAGGGCATAACATCGATGTTATCGAATTCAATATAATCCGATTGGGCAATAACTATTTCCATATTCGAACGTGGGGGTATCAAAACACTTCTGTTAATATGAGGTAATTCAGGATATCCTTTTTCAAGAAGTATTCCTTCATGAGGAATGGAGATTCTCGAATATGCTTTTCCGTCAATTATAACTTCCTCTTGAAAGAAGCCGTTGATCGTATATTCGAGATCGATAAGATTGTCGGTTGATGTGAGCACCTCTACGGCAACAGATTGATCTGAACTGCCATTGATGGCTACCCATGTTTGCTGTTCTGCAAAAAGAGCAGATGCAATGAACAGCAGACTAATTAGAATGACAAATTTTTTCATTGAGGGTCCTCCCTATCGTAACAATATCATTTTTTTAGTTAATTCTTTATTATCGGTGGTCAGTCTGTAGAAGTAAATACCATTCGCAACCGGTTTTTGGTTGATATCTTTTCCGTCCCACTGTATAACATGTGAAGGACCGGTAGATATATCCGGCTTGAATGTTTGTACAAGTTGACCTTTTATATTATAAATCTTTAATTCTGCTTTAGAGATATTAATAGGAAGCGAGAAGGCTATCGATGTTTTATCAAGAACCGGGTTCGGGAAGTTTTGCTGAAGTCTGGTGGAAACAACAGGTATTTCAGGATCGTTATCAAAATAGATCTCCTGCCAGCTTGAGTTTGGATCACCATAGAGCACATCGTCTATATACCAGCCATAATAATCATGAACTGAATAGTCAGTTCCAAAGTGCCATCTGAGGATAGCATTATCGCCAGTATATCCACTTATGTCGAACTCAACTTGTTCCCATTCATCTATTTGACCACCAAAGCCCTGTTCACCATCAAGTCCGCTAATACTACCTGAATATCCCCCTACTGGAGTGATAACGTTGAAACTCACACCTCCATTTGTTGAAAGAGATACATTGCCGCCATCGAAGTGGGTTGAAGTTCCTTCAAAGTCATAGTAATGCCAGAAGGTCAGGAAGCCATTACCACTTATCGAGAATTCTGGTGAATCAAGTGTCCAATCTGCATTATCTACACCGTAATAACCACCAAGAACTGTTGCCCAGCATTTCGTTCCGGAATGTGCAAATATCTCACCGCCTGATGGCATACCCCACTGCCAGCCATTTGAATTGTTACTGACAAAATCACCATCATTCTGCTCAAAATCTGCAAAGATAGCAGCACTGCCAAGATGATAATTTATACCCATGTCTCCTTCGACTGTGAGTGTACCAGAGTAGGGCACATGCTGAAGGGACGAGACATATACATTATACGTAAAGTTGGGAAGAACAACTTCATAGGTTCCATCACTTACTTCAACAGAAGCATATTCCTCTCCATTATCACTTCGGTAATAACTCAAGGTTCCTGTTGATAGAATTGCAAAATCACTCATAAGTTGTCCTGAAACCATACTGCTTTCAACAGGATCTATAACAATATCGTGCGTGTTTGAGCTGTAGTTCAGGAAGAAGTTCATCTCTTGATAAGGATCAAATCCCCAAATATCAATATAAATATCATAATAATCGACTGGATATTCTGATGTAATTTCATAGAAACCAGTTCCATCAGTTATATCGCTGAAGAGAGGTTCTTCTGTCGGATCGCCACCATGCTCATAGAATCGAACTTCAGCATTTGAGACTGCAACGGCATTATCCGAATCGGTAACATAACCGGATACTGTACCAAATACTTCGATCGTAGTGAAGGTCTCCTGATACATGTTGTAACCAGACTTCATAATTGCAGCTAAAATATCTGTTAAACAAGTCGGAGTGTATATAATTTCATCGGTTGTTGAGTAGATTGAACTATCCTTTTCAACAACATAGAGTCCATAGGTACATTCTGTTTCGTCTTGTGAGAAGAGTACTGTGCCCGGGAGATTGAGACCAAACGTGTCTTCAAGTCCAAAGGTTGTCGTAACCCAAATATCAGGATTGTTCAGATCCAATCCTCCAGTAATACCGAATGGTTCATCTACTAAATTATAACCGTCACCTGTTCTCCATCCAATAATATTGAGGATCGTATCTCCACCGTATTCGCCGCCAAAGTTCAAGGTGCAGCTACCTGATGCGTTTGTAATACCGGAAACTGTTCCATATACGCCGGGACCATTTACCTCAATATTGACGTTAGGAATTGGAGTTGTGCCGTCATCCTCAAAAACACCGATCGTTACATCGGTCAAAGTGTTAATTGGAATAGCGGGAGGATTAATGTTCACGACGGCAGGTGTAGCAACAATGACAGTCGAAATAACTGGCTGGAACTGAGGTTTTGTTACAATAATGTCAGCAGTTCCGGCAGTAGTGAATGGATCTATAGGGACAACAGCGCTTCCGAGGTCATTGGCAAGAGCAGCACCATGAAGCACACCATTCATAGAGATTGCTACATAAGAACCTGGATCAGCTTGAACTGTAAAACTTGTTGCACCGATAGGTAACAAACCAGGGAATGAAACTGCATTTATTTCAGCTTGTGTAAGATATGTGCATACGGACGGATCACCAAGAATGTTATATGCCTGCCAGTAATAAGTAGGATTGGAATGTTGAGGATAACCCTGTATGTCGACTTCCGTTACAGCAAGATTCCCGCAGAAAAGAACAGCATCATTACAGACATAGTCCGAAACAAATGGAGCGTCATAAGCACCCCATGATGTTTCATTATAGGTAGGAACGTAACCACCACCAGGAGTTGGGAAAGCACCCACTGCCCAGTAGAAATCTTCATACCAATATGAAGAAGGTGCAGATGCGATATAACCGATCGCTCCAGTTGGTTCTCCTGTTGTATTATGTGTTGCACGAGCCCATGTCTCACCGAAGCATTCACCATAACCAAAGTCACCGCTCAAACAGCAGTTCCCAATTGCAAGGGGCCACATTTCAACATTCGTGAGAGCATTCACCATTGATTGGCTCATATTGGGATTACTCCAGCTTGTCTGGCTTCCATGAGCAGTATAATTTATAAGGCTAAGACCATCATTGATTGTATCATAACAGCCGGTATATGACGTTAAATATGTATGAACATCATCAAAGCCATTAGCTGTATTGAAATAATTATTTGTACCATAATGCACAGTCGGCTGCCCAACACTTGGATTCCATGAGCCGTCAGCACCTGCGATCAATGTGACATTATCAAGGTATGATGGGTCAGAAAATTGATATTTTTCATAAGCAATTGTTCTGTCTATCTGTGTTTCAAGTTGACCAGTTGTGGTTGCAGAGAATCTGCCATAATACATTTCAGGGAACATATCCCCATCAACACTGCAATAATAGAGATCTGTAACCTTGTTTGTGGAAGATCCTGTTTCTGAAGGGATCTGACCTGTGTCACCCACAAAAAGTACAAAACTTGGAGCAGGATCGGAAGGGGTTCCTGCGTTATATTGGGTATGTATCCAGGTTTTGATCGCACTTACTGAGGTTCCGATTATATCAGTATAACCAACAATTACTTCGAATCCCTTTTGTGTTTTCCATTCGATGAAATCCTCAAGGGTTGTTTCAAACATTCTGTCAGCAACAATAAGGTATTTCACAGGATACGTTACAAGGTCGGGATGATTAGGATAACCATGATCACGACCATTAAAAAGTCTTTTATTAACTACATTAAAATAGGGTGAGTAAGTTGAAGATTTGATATATTCTGTTTCATTAATATCGGGATTTTGAAAGGTAACCTGCACCTGAATGTCGTTATAAACCTTGATAGTTTCTTTTACTGGATTATAGAGGACAGGTGCGATTACCAGACGACCGATACGATTATCACGTAAGGTGCCGAGTATTTCTACAGTTGCAAGTTCAGTTTCATTATACTCATTCCTTGTATATTCATCTTCGTTGAATTCAAACGTAACGGTTGAGGGATCAACACTTTTCGGATATGAAGGTTGAACAGGCATAATGCGGTTTGATATATGATAGTCAGAAAGTGAGTATTCGCTGACAGTATAATCAAGTACTTCTACTGATGCACTCGCACCGAAAGGTACTTCGATCAATTTCTTGATTGCAGGGAGTTTGGGTGAACCAATCTCTCCGATGAAATAGCCGTCAGTAATATTAAGTTCAGTAAATGTTCCTTTTTCGGATGAAATGTCTTGAGTAAAGATGTCAGAAAATTCAAAGGTGATATTAAGGTTGTAGTAGGAATTTTCATTGATCTCGAACTGTGTTTCTGTTTTGTCCAATGCGATTTTTGAATCGCTGGCATATACCATTGAAGCAACAAAAATCAACATCAGAAATAAAGCCAATGTTTTCTTCATTGAAAACCTCCGTTTTAAACATATTTTTTTCAAAGTTATTTTATTCAAAAAAATTTGATTAAAATTTCGGCACGCTCCATTGATTGTCAAGTGAAATCAATTTTTTATAATTATTTTTATATTTATTAATATAATATATCAATTTGAAATAGTTGACATTAATACATCATTATGCTTGCTTTTGTGCGAAGGTAAAGATCTATGGAAACAAAAAAAGTTCTCAAAAAATTGAAGGATGAACTCGGCAGCGTCATTTCAACTGTTGCCACCAAAGCAGAATTTGCAGCAAAATTATCTAAGCTGAAACTTGAGATTGCACAGAAGAATCTGAAAGTGAGCAGCATCATGAAAGATATTGGTGTATATGTATATAACAGGAAAAACGAGTTCAAACAGGATTCGTATATATCAAACGTTATCACAGAGATCGAGGAAATGAAGCAGGAGATCGAGGACCTTAAAACGAAAATAGCTGATTTAAGGATGCTTCATAAAGACAAACAAAAAACCCCAGGACAATCAACCAAACATAAAGAAGCGTAACCCTATTGAAAAGGATCATGGCTCTGGATTACGGAGAGAGACGTATCGGCATAGCTCTTTCAGATGAAGATCAGCTTATTTCTTTTCCCTTTCGGACAATCGATACCAGAAAGACTCCTGATGTTGTTAAAGAGATCGTTGGAATTATCAAAGAACAGGATGTCGGAGCAGTTATTATTGGAAATCCCTTAACCGATGAAGGATGTGATTCAAAAAAATCTAAGGATATAAAAGCTTTTACCCAGATGCTGTCTCATCATATATCAGTATCAATTACTTTATGGGATGAATCTTTCACAACAAAACAAGCGCTTGCCGTAATGAACAAAGCAAGTAAAAAATTAAAAAAAAACAGAGACGCCGTTGATCAGCTCGCTGCATCGCTCCTTCTTAAAGATTACCTGGAATCCCAATAAGTTCGATCATAATGAAAAAAATATTTTTTATCACTTTAGTCCTTGTGCTTTTCTATTTCTTTTTTTACACTATTTGGAGTTTATATGAAAAACATCCCATTCTTAATGAGACAATCGATATTCCAAAAGGATCTTCGGTTTTTCAAATTGCAAAGAAACTTGAGCAAAAAAGGATTATATCTTCTGCCCCCCTGTTTATCATTGCAAATAAGTTATTACCAAAAGATTGCAATATTCGGTATGGTAAATTTAATTTTACTGGCAAGTATTCTTTTATGGAGGTATTGCATAAACTCACCAGCGGAGAAGTGGTCACAAATAAGATAACAATTCCAGAAGGTTATACTGTTCGACGTATAGCCAGTTTATTCGATAGAAGCGGTCTTGCTGATTATTCCATATTCATGGAGCTATGTTCTGATTCAGCATTCATAGACAGTATCGATGTGCCGATTTCAAACCTAGAGGGATTTCTTTTTCCCGAAACCTACTATATTCCTTATTTTGCTGATGAGAAATATATCATATCTATGATGGTGGATAATTTTTTTCTGCAATTCGAAGAAGTTCACCCAAACCCCATAACTTTTGATTCATTATACCAAATTCTGATCATGGCGTCGATAGTCGAGCGGGAGGCAATTTATGATGATGAGCGACCGCTTATTGCAGGAGTGTATAACAAAAGATTGAAAGAAAATATGCTTCTTCAGGCAGATCCAACCGTTGCATATGCCCTGGAGTTAAATCGTATTTCAAGAAAGAAAATATACTACGATGATCTTAAGATCCAGTCGGATTACAATACATATTTATATCGAGGACTCCCACCAACGCCAATCTCCAATCCGGGTATTCAATCAATTCTTGCAGCAATTCATCCCCAGGATACCGATTTCCTTTTCTTTTTTGCAGGAAAGAACAAACGGCATATTTTTTCAAAAACCTATAGAGAGCATTTAAAGAAACTTAATAGAATTTAATAGAGTATTTTTTGTAGCGGAATTGTGGTTGAATGTTTGGTCTCAGTAAGGATGAAACCTGAAGATTGAAGTTAGAAACCGGAGAGGATGATATCGTTTTTGCTGATTATCGTACCTTAAGCATTTTTTGGGTATAGGTTTTTCCATCTAAAGTAATTCGATAGAAATACACACCTGCCGGAACATCTTGACCTGTTTGACTCTTACCATCCCATTGAGCAGTTACGACTGTATTTTCTGAGGAAGCCGATATAATTCTAACAAGCTGACCTTTGATGTTGTAGATGCCAACTACTATTTTGTCCATAGGTTTATGTGTGAGAGTGAAAGCGATAGTTGTGGTAACTGTAAATGGATTAGGATAATTCGTGGCTTCTGTTATTTCATTATATTGAGGTTCATCAACAGAAACAGAATTCATGACATAAAACGAGTACGCCATCGGTGCACCGATATAGGGATTGTTCTCACTACGATCGGAATTATCCGCTGCATGAATATAGTATTGAATAGTTGTACCATTCGGTTGCGCTGGAATATCCGCAGTAAAAGCATTGCCAAAAATAGGATTCAGGATAAGTTCGTTGAAATCAATATCTGTTGAACGCTTCCAATAGACAAGAAGAGAATCAAGGATCAGGGCTTCTCCGCTATATGGATAAATGCTTGCTATTATTGTTATGTCATCGGATGTGGTTACTGTGTCGGTCACAGGTATATGATAAATATAAAGCATACCCTGATCTGTAACTCCCATTGTCCGGCAGTGTAAAGCATCGGTTGACTGCCATGAACCTGTAAATCCCAATACTTCATAACCCGGCATTGCAGCTTCATACGATGCGATTGCTTGAGAATCATATGCACTTCCGGTGATTGGTACAAGAACTTTGTTATTAAGTATGAGAGAGTTTGTGTATGGTTGATTATTCGGGGTGTTAACTCGTGGGACTTCATAGTTTGTTCCATAGCAACTTGGCTGCGATTCGAAGTAATCAACTGCTGCTTCAATTTCATCATATTGGGAATGATAGGTTGGAACTTCACGAATGAGTATCTGAGTTGGACTGAGATATTTTCCCCAGCAGTCTACATGCTTGATGTATTCGCCGTTCACATCTGGAACAACGTGATAGGTTTCAATCCCAAGATAATCCTCCACAAGTGTATTGATCTCAGCATGGGATAAAGATGGATTCTCCTCCCAAACAAGATCTGTTGATACAGAAATCCCATGACCGTCTGTCATATAATTTCCACCAGTTGCAATAAGATTCATCAAATAATAATTAATACCAAAATATGTCGAGCACACAGATGGAACTGCATCGTCATTTGGGCGAGGTCTATTGTAGTCGAAATCAGTAATACCCGCCTCATTGTTACCATTAAAGATAAACCATGGACCATAGTCACGAATCCAATAGGTGTCGGTTGAAGTAATAATAAACTCGACATTGTCCATGTTCACGCCGGCATTATTAAAGGCATTATATGCGCTGGTTTGATTATATGAAGAAACGACGCAATAGACGATCACATCTTCTGCCATTTCAGCTACGATGGCAGTTGAAATGCCAAGAGGATAACGTACAAGAACACCCTGCATGGGTTCAAATTCTGATGGCTGACGAACTGGTGCTGGAGGTTCAAGGGTTGAGCGAGAACCTTTACCAATCTCATCAAGATAGAGAAGTTCTTCTTCAGTGAGCCAGATCGGCAACTCGCCAGGATGTTCCTCATACCATTTCTCGGCATGGGGGATTTCAGCGTAATGTATGTTAATTTTATTAACGGTATCTGCTAGTATAAAAGTGCTGAAGCAAAACAATAAAGTTATGATCAAAGAGAATTTCTTCATCAAACAACCTCGAAAATTTTAGTTTGGTTGGAAATTCTGGCGGGTGAATTTTTTGTCAATGCTCTTAATGAATAAAAAACTTGCTTTCAAATATTGTATCTTCATTTTCTTGTCAATTGCATGAATGAATAGTATTTTGTGTTGAGTAGAGAAATAAATTTATTGTTGTAGAATATGATTAAACGTTTTATAAAATTTACCATACGAGGATTAGTTGGAACCATTGTTGATACTGCTGTTCTATGGTTACTTACGACATACGCTTTTCACACGTACTTCACAAAATATATTCTTGCACCTTCCATATCATTTGAAATTGGTATTCTTGTAGGTTATGTCATTATATATTTTTGGATTTGGAATCATCGTGTGCTCAATAATTTTAAGGATTTTATGAGGAGAATTCCTAAATATAACCTGGCAGTTCTCTTTTCTTTTGGTGTAAAATTAGCACTTTTAAATATTATAAAACAGATCTTTCATTTTGATGTTGTGATCTGTAATTTGATCGCACTTTTCTTTTCCGGTTTCATTAATTTCTTTGCAAATGAGAAGATAATATTTAAAGAGAAAAAGCCGGTTATCGAAGACCTTTACGAAAATTTATAATCAAAACATCATAGAATAACCTTCCATAGCTTTGCCATAATTAACATACAGCATGGCGCTTACTTGATTTTCAATATCGTTAGCACTCTAAATAAAAGAGTGCTAATTTTTTATTTGACATTCGCTTGTGCCCGATTATATTATCCATTAAATCGTTAAAGATAATAGACGTGAAACCAAAAAAAAATGAAAGGAGGTTTAAAATGGCTATTATCAGATATCAGCCCGTCAGAAACATGCTGGACAGTTTCTTCAAGGATAATGAATTCATGCCTAATTTTCAGGACAAGAATTTCAGAATGCCTGTTGATATTTATGAAAAAGATGGAAATGTTACTATCGATTTTGAACTTCCCGGTCTTGATAAAAAAGATATTAACATCGAACTTGAAGGTAACAATCTTACTGTTTCCGGCAAAATGCAAAAAGACAATGAAGTCAGAGAAGAGAATTATTACCGTTGCGAGCGTTCATACGGTGAATTTTCCCGATCCTTTACACTTCCCGATGGTATTAAAGAAAAAGACCTCAATGCAGCATATAAAGATGGTGTGCTAAAGGTCTCATTCCCAAAGACCAAAGAGATCGAAAAGAAGAAAAAGATTGAAGTTTCATAAAGTCCTGGTACTCAAAAAGCCTGTTCGTCAAACGACGGATGGGCTTTTTTTTATCAGCAGAAAATTTGACATAGAAAAGTAAGAATTACAAAGAATCAATTGGAGAAACAATGAATAATCAAACAGCAAGTGTTGTGGTGTTTTCAACTCCCATGTGTTCTTGGTGCAGGAAAACGAAAGACTATTTCAGAAAGCACAACATACGTTTTAAAGATATTGATGTCTCAAGAGATCAGGCGGCTGCGCGCGATATGGTTCGAAGAACAGGGCAGCAGGGAGTGCCGGTCATAATAATCAATAATCGTCCCATTGTCGGTTTTGATAAGAAGAAAATAGACAGTTTATTGGGCATCAAAGATAGAGGTTAACATGACGAAAGAAAATATGTATGATCTGATCATCGTGGGTGGTGGTCCCGCCGGACTCACCGCAGGATTATATGCTGCACGTTACAAATTGAAAACAGTACTGATAGAGAAAGCACCTTTTTCCGGTGGTCAGCTTTTGAAGACATCTTTCATAGAGAACTACCCGGGCTTTGATGAAGCAGTTCTTGGGTACGATCTTGCAACAAAGATGGAAAACCAGGCACTCAGATTTGGATTAGAAGTAAAGAAAGAGATCGTAACAAAGATAGAGTTTACTGATACAATGAAAAGTGTTTACACTGAAGAGAATGAATATCATGCAAAAACAGCGATCATCTCAACCGGTTCGGAACCGCGAATGCTTGGTATACCAGGAGAGAAAGAATTTTATGGTAGAGGTGTTTCTTATTGTGGCACTTGTGATGCACCGTTTTTTAAAGACAAAGTGGTTGCAGTTATCGGTGGCGGCAATACTGCAATTGAAGAATCTCTTCATATTGCTAAATATGCTTCAAAAGTCTATATCGTCCACAGAAGAGATGAACTGCGAGCTGACAAGATCTGCCAGGAGAAAGCATTTGCAGAGGAAAGGATCGAGGTCATCTGGGATACGGTTATTAAATCAATAGATTTCCAAACCTCAGGAGACAGGTATATTACAATTTTTAACAGGAAAACAGAAAAAGAAAGTAAATTAAAAGTTGACGGAGTTTTTGTATTTATTGGTTTGAATCCCAATACTGATCTTTTTAAGGGACAGATAGATTTGACCGAAGACGGATTCATCGCACAAAAACCTGGCGAGGAAATGAAGACAAATGTTGCCGGAGTCTATGCAGCTGGTGATGTGCGAGATAAAGTTCTCAGGCAGATCGTTAATGCAGCTGGAGATGGAGCAGTGGCAGCATTTGAAGCAAATAAATTCTTAACCGAACATAATATCTAATATATAAGGAGCAACGAATGGCGTTAGCATTAACTGAAGAAAATTTCGATACAATTGTTAATTCAGGAAAAGTAGTCCTGGTGGATTTTTGGGCTGAATGGTGTATGCCCTGCAAGATGATCGGTCCGGTTATTGACGAACTTGCAAATGAAATGGATACCGACAAAGTGACGATCACGAAGTGTGACGTTGACAGTCAGCGGAATATTGCTGTTAAATTCAGTATCACAAGCATACCAAGCATTCTTTTCTTTAAAGATGGGAAGGTTATGGATCAGATCGTCGGAGCAGTGCCCAAAAAGATGCTGGTTGACAAAATAAATGATCTAATCTAATGTATTAACCCTTAAATTGTTAACAATCAACTCAGGAGTTAATCTTCTGGGTTGATTTTATTTTAGATATGATGAAAGAGATAACATTTACCTTAAATGATAAGAAAGTATCAATCAACGTTGATCCAATGAGACGTCTCATCGATGTCATTCGTGATGACTTCCATCTAACTGGTACGAAAGAGGGTTGTGGCATTGGTGAATGCGGTGCATGCACTGTCATTGTTGATAAGAAAACAGTCTGTTCCTGTTTGATGTTGATCGGGCAAGTTGAAGGAAAAGATGTCATTACAATTGAAGGTATTGAAAAGGATGGCGAGCTTTCTCCATTACAAAAAAATTTTATCAAATATGGAGCTATACAATGCGGTTTCTGCACGCCGGGTATGATCATGAGTGCAACAGCACTTCTTATGGACAATCCCCATCCTACTCAAGAAGAAATCCGAATCGCCATCTCGGGAAACCTATGCAGATGTACCGGCTATGTGCAGATCATAGAAGCGATACAGGCAACGGCAGAAGAACTTTAAGCATTAATTAAGAAGAGTACTATGACAGACAAAATGATACCGCCTTCATTTGAGAATTTGCTCGAATGGATTTTTCAGGAATATGAGCAGAATAATACGATTTTTGGAATTCACAAACAGCAATTTTATAACAAAACAAATGATATTTCCTATCATGTTTTGAATGATTGGATTGAAGAGCCGATTGGACCGGCTGCCGGTCCTCACACACAGCTTTCGCAGAATATTACCGTGTCCTATCTTTGCGGAGGTAGATTTTTCGAACTGAAAACCGTTCAAAAACTGGATGAGCTTGAGATCGAGAAACCGTGCATCGATGCACCGGATGAAGGATATAACACGGAGTGGTCGACCGAGTTGACAGTACCACAAGCGTTTGAAGAATACCTCAAAGCGTGGTTTGTGCTGCATATAATAAAAGAAGTGTTCGGGCTTTCGGTAAACAAAAAGTCAGGTTTCATATTCAATATGAGTGTCGGCTATGATCTCGCAGGTATTAAAACTAAAAAGATAGATGATTTTATAGAGCACCTTAAAAATGCAGAAAAAAATCCGTTATTTATTGAATATAAAAATATTCTAAGTAGATTTGCTCAGCACAATGCCGAATATTCAAAAAGTATTGAAGAAGTACTCTCAAAAATATCTCCTTTTATTTCTGATTCGATAACACTTTCAACTATGCACAGTTGCCCCCCTGAAGAGATAGAATCGATCTGCGAATATCTCATAAAAGAAAAAAAATTACATACATTTGTAAAACTGAATCCGACGTTACTTGGTTATGATCGTGTTAAATCGATTTTGGATAAACATGGTTTTACAAATATCGTGCTTCATAAAGATTCATTCGACAAGGACCTTCAATTCGATGCAGCTATCCCGATGCTGAAAAGATTGATGATTATTGCCGAAAACGAAAACAAGAAATTCGGTGTGAAACTTTCCAATACCCTGGCAGTTGCAAACAAAGACACACGATTACCTGGTGATGAAAAATATATGTCGGGCAGAGCGCTGTACCCGATCACGATCACACTTGCTTCTGAGATTTCATCAGCATTTGATGGCATATTACCGATATCCTATTCCGGAGGTGCATCATATTGGAATATAATTGATATTCTGAATACGGGGATAAAACCGATCACTTTTGCGACGGATCTTCTCAAGCCAGGAGGGTATGTGCGTCTTAAGCAACTCGCTGCAATTATTGAAGATAATCATATAGAAAATAAAGATTTCATTGATGTTCAGAAATTGTATGATCTGGCAAAAAATACGCTAACTGATTCGCTATTTGTGAGAAAAGAATATACTTCTTCAGATACGAAAATTGAGAAAGAATTACCACTTTTCGATTGCTTTATTGCACCGTGCAAAGAGCGATGCTCGATTCATCAGGATGTGCCGGAGTACATTCTGGCAATCGTGGAAGAGCGTTTTGATGATGCACTGAGAATCATATATGAGAAGAATCCACTCCCAAATATTACCGGATATATTTGCGATCACCAATGCCAGACCAAGTGTGCGAGATGGAATTACGAAAATTCAGTATCAATACGGGAATTGAAAAAAGTAGCTGCGGAGAGGGGAGAAATTGGAAACTTGAAACTTGAAACTCGAAAGCTAGAGAAAAGGATTGCGATACTCGGAGCTGGACCTGCTGGTTTAGCAGGCGCATATTTCTTACGAAAATACGGATTTGATGTGACTGTTTTTGAAAAGGAAGCACATGCTGGCGGTACGGTTCGCAATGTGATACCTGATTTCAGAATTCCGGATGATTTTATTCAAAAGGATATTGAATTCTTGAAAAGTGTAGGTATCGAATTCCAATTTAATTATCAAAACGATGATTTTCTTGAAGACTTCTCTGAACGTGGTTTCAATTATGTTATTATTGGGATCGGTGCTCATATTCCACGTATGTTGGATTGGTGTACTGAAAAAGAAAATGTCTTTGAAGCACTCTCATTTTTGAGGGGACTGAAATCCGGAGATGAGATAACGCTTGGTAAAAAAGTAGCAATCATTGGTGGGGGAAATTCTGCCATGGATGCTGCTCGTGCAGCAAAGAGAGTTGCAGGTGTGCAAGAAGTATCGATTTTATACCGACGTACAGAAGAATATATGCCAGCTGACAAAGAGGAATTTGATAATGCACTCGATGAAGGAATTGAATTTATAGAACTAATTAATCCCGTCAATTTTGAGAACACACAGTTATTTTGCCAGAAAATGCAGCTCGGTGAACCTGATGAAAGTGGACGTAAAAGGCCGCTTCCAATTGAGCATGTGCAGGAAATATTTAAATGTGATTCGGTTATCATGGCTATCGGTGAATCGGTAGATCGGGATCTTCTCGAACGTAATGGAATCATCTTTGAAAATGGAACGATCGTTTTCAATCCTGATACGCTAGAAACTTCGATTGAGAATGTGTATATCGGAGGAGATGCATTGCGTGGACCTTCAACAGTTGTGGAATCTATCGCAGACGGCAAGAAGGCGGCTGAGTCGATCCTTACAAAAGAAGGAATCACATTCAATGATGAACCCACTGTGACTTTTGATAAAGAGCAAAGATTTAATGATATTAGAGAACAGCAGGGGTATCAAAAGGAAAATAATGAAGAACTACATTCGCTGGAGGACATTTCTCAGGAGTCGAGTAGATGTCTTCAGTGTGATTTTCTTTGTGCCAAATGTGTCGAGGTATGTCCTAATAGGGCAAATGTGCTTATTAATCTCATTGGCAAACAGCATCCCTTCAAAAATGATTTCCAGATCATTCATATCGATGATTTCTGTAATGAATGCGGAAACTGTGCAACTTTCTGTCCCTATCTGGGTGGCAAGCCCTATAAGGATAAATTTACACTTTATTTTTCTGAAGAATCCCTTAAGAAAAATTTCAATAACGGAGTGCTTTTCCAGAAATCAGAATTTACTTTGAAACTCGATTCATCATTATATAAAGGAGAGATTGTTGATAATATGATACGGTGGCAATCAGATGTTATTTCTAAAAATCTTGACCAGATTGAGTACATTTTACAAGAAACTTACAAGAGTTATCTAGTGGTTAAAGATTAGTAAGGAAAATATGGTCGAAGATGTAAAAATTGCATGTGAAAATTGTACGTTCTGGTGTAATTACCATTGTGAGAATTTCTCATCAAAATGGATGGGAATGGTTACCGCAAAAAAACAAAATTGCGGATTTTTCAATCCGAAACCTAAAAAGAAGGAAGAGAAGAAGGAAACCAGCAAAGAAAAATCTTCTAAAAAAGAAGGAAAATAAGAAAGGAAAAACTTATGGCAAAAACAATTGGTAAAGGTTCATGGCTTATTACGTTAAAAGGAATAGTTGCATTGATCTTTGGATTGATTGCACTGTTTTATCCCGGAAGGACTATCGAATTTATAACATTGGTTTTTGGTTGGATGCTTCTCATTGTAGGTGTGGTCTATGTGATTGGAGCACTCACCCATACAAAGCACAATAAGAGTTGGGGTTTATGGCTCTTTGAAGGTATCATTGATCTGATACTCGGGCTGATCATTCTCATTTTCCCTATCTTTGCAGTCGGTGCTTTTATGATCCTTATCGCAATCTGGGCTCTTATTATGGGAATATTGAGGATATACCTTGCGTTCCAGTTCAAGGCTCAAAGAGGACTCTTGCTTTTTAGTGGTATCGTATCTGTAATATTTGGTATTCTTGTTCTTATCAATCCGTTTGCAGGAGCTGGTGCAATTATGATCGTGATCGGTATCTGGGCTATAATATTTGGTCTCTCTGTTATCTTCCGATCGTTTCAATAAAGTAATATAACCTTATTCTATTTTACCCATATCGATTTTTCGGTATGGGTATTTTTCATTATATTAATTAAAGAATTTTAATGTAGTAGAAATTACGTCATTGATATTACTAAAAGCATACATCGAATAATTTGACAGAAAATTGAGCCCAAAAACAAAATAAACGCTCGAAAAATAATTGGAGTTGACGGATAATGAATACTAATTTTAGTATCGTGCATCTTATATATAAGACCAGGCGATTATCCTGTATTTTTTAGCTCAGAAATATCGATTTACAAATTTTTTAAAACACTAAAATAATAATATTTATACCGGCATGAATTATCTCATTTATTTTTGCCGGAATAAGGAGTAACAATGAGAACAAATAAATTCTATGGTCGTGATTGGCTCAGCCCAGAGATCGATTACACAAAAGAAGAATGGGAATCAATGCTTCGTCTTGCAGAAGAATTAAAGACTCGTTATGCTATGAATGAAGACACTTCCCACATTTTAAAAGGTAAAACACTCTATACGATGTTTTTCAATAGCTCTCTTCGAACAAGAAGTACGTTTGCTGCAGGTATTCAGCAGCTTGGTGGATATCATGTAGATCTTGAACCGGGAAAGACATATACGCCGGCACGAAAAGGTTTTGAAATACCATATAAAACAGAAAGAATCTGCGACGTTGCACAAGTACTCAGCAGAACCGGTGATGCAATTGCGATCCGCATGTATGGCGCTCCCTCACAATGGATCTATGGTTTTGCTCATGAAACCATGAAGGAATTTGCCTATTATTCAGATATTCCGATCATCAATATGGAGTGTGATAAATATCATCCCTGCCAGGCACTTGCAGACATGCTCACGATCAAAGAGAAATTCCATGAATTCAAAGGAAAGAAATTCGTCATAAGCTGGGCATATTCCGGCTCTACTGCAAAGCCATTTGCAGTTCCTCAGAGTCTTGCACTCGCACCTTCTCTTCTTGGAATGGATGTCGTTCTTGCACGTCCAAAAGGCTTTGAACTCGATCCTGAAGTAACAAAGAAATGCCATGAATATGCTGCACAGAACGGCAGCACCTTTCAAGAAACAGATGATATGGAAGCTGCATTCGAAGGCGCGCATGTTGTGTATCCGAAATCATGGGGTGCTCTTCCTTACTTTGCACAAGTTGATAAGAATGGCAGAAAAGTCAAAGAAGAAAATCTTGCTGGGATGAAAGATCTGTTTGAGAAGAATAAGCATTGGATCTGCGATGAAAAGAAAATGAAACTCATCGACAAGAACGGTATATACATGCATTGTCTTCCCGCAGACCGTGACATGGAAGTCACTGATGCAGTGATCGATGGACCTCAAAGTGTTGTGTATGATGAAGCAGAGAACCGTCTTCATGCACAAAAAGCGATCATGACCCTTCTCATGGGTGGAAGACTGTAAAAAAAAAGAATGAACCACGAAAAACACGAAAGACGCAATAAGTATTCATTACTTGATTCCTGTAACTACTGTAAGTATAGATTGAAACATTGAATACATATCTGATTCTTACAAAATAATGTTCCCAATTCCTTTAGTGTATTTCGTGTCTTTCGTGGAAAAAAAATGGAGTTAATATGTTAGTAGATTTAAAAGGAAAAGATGTTATTTGCACACAAGAACTTACACTACCTCAGATTGAAGCACTTCTCAAACTTGCCAAGGAAATGAAAGCAGATAGGTTTGATGATACATACATTGAATTATTGAAGGATAAGACATTTCTGATGTTTTTCTTTAATCCTTCATTGCGAACACGTATCTCATTTGAAGCAGCTGCTACTGAACTTGGAGGACATGCACAATTTCTCGAACCGAAAACTATGCGTTTGAGAAAAACAAGCCAGGGTGTCGAAGTCCAGGCAGGTGAAACGATCGAAGATGCAGCACAGGTTCTTGATCGTTATGCATGCGGAATGGGAATCAGGATTCTTGAAACGTCGGTAGAAAATTACGGCGATGGCGATGCGCTCTTGCGCGAATATGCCCGTTGGATGGATGCACCGATCATAAATATGGCCGATGACAAATATCATCCATGCCAGGGTCTATCCGATGTAATGGGAATGCAGGAGCATAAAGGTGATCTGGAAGGAAAAACAGTGCTTATGACATGGGCACATGGTGCACTTGCACGGTCTTATTGCTCAGTACATGAGAACCTTCTTATTACTTCGCGCCTTGGGATGAATGTCCGTCTTGCGTATCCAAAAGGGTATGATCTCCCAGAAGAAGAGATCCAAAAAGTTCGTAAGAACTGCGAGTTGAATAACAGGAAATTCGAGATCTGTCATGATCCCGACGAAGCATACACTGATGATGTCCAATTTGTGTACTCACGAAACTGGTTTGGTCCTGATTTCTATAAGATAGGAAAAGAAGCAGAGATTGAGCGTGCAAGCAAACTCACAAACTGGATATGCAATGAAGAACGAATGAAGCGCACGAATGATGGACTCTTTATACATCCCATGCCGGTTGATCGGGGTAAAGAAGTAACTGATGAAGTTGCAAGCGGTCCTCGATCCATTATTGTTGATATTGCAGAGAATCGACTTCACACCCAGAAAGCTATTATGGCAATGACTATTGCTGGCATGAAGGTTGAAATTTGAAACTTGAAACTAGAAATTAGATCGATTTTCAAAATATGGAGAAAATATAATGAATAATGATAAACGAAAACTGGTTGTCATCGCACTTGGTGGCAATGCAATAAAGCAAGCAGATGAAAAGGGTACGGCTGAAGAACAGTTCAATAATGTGGCGATTACATGCGAGCAGCTTATCAGAATGAATGCCCTGAACTATAAATTGATCATCACCCATGGAAATGGCCCACAAGCTGGCAATCTTCTCATACAACAGGAAGAAGCAAAGAACCTTGTCCCGCCACAACCGCTCGATGTTGTTGGTGCAATGTCACAGGGACAGATCGGATATATGTTCCAGAATATTTTGAGAGATTATTTCCTCAGGAAAGGGAAAGATATTCCCATAACAACAGTCGTAACACAGGTGCTTGTGGATGAAAATGATCCTGATTTTAAAGATCCCTCAAAACCGGTTGGACCTTTTTATACGGAAGAAGTTGCTCTTGAATTGAAAGAGAAAAAAGGATATGTTGTGAAGCAGGTTAAACCCAAAGGTGATAAGACCTGGCGTCGCGTTGTACCTTCTCCTGAACCAATCAGGATAATAGAAGCAGATTGCATCCAGGCACTCGTAGCAGCAAGAGCGATCATCATTGCATCCGGTGGCGGGGGAGTGCCAGTGAAGAAGAATCCCGATGGGACCTATACCGGACTCGAAGCAGTGATCGATAAAGATAAGGCAGGAAATGTACTTGCACAAGCCGTTGATGCAGACATATTTCTTATCCTCACTGATGTACAGCATGCATGTATAAACTATGGTAAACCTGAAGAAAAAGCATTAGGTGAAATAACCGTTGCAGAAGCTGAGAAGTTTCTTGCAGAAGGTCACTTCCTTGCTGGTAGTATGGGACCAAAAATGGAAGCAGCAATACGTTTCGTTAAAGAAGGTGGAGATAAATCCATTATCACATCTCTAGATCATGCAGTTGATGCGCTGGAAGGAAGGACCGGGACGATAATAAAGAATTAAAAGTTCATTAAAAAATGTATTCTCATATAATAAAGTAGACATACTTATCCAGTTTAAATCTTTTCGATTCGATTGCGTATGAAAGAATATTACTACACTTGTTTCTCGTGTGGCGCCATGTGGTCATCCAACGAGATAGAGAACCATGATCACTATTTGTGCCCACTTTGTGCGGATAAAAATAAACCATATTCACCACTTATTGGGTGTCTGCAAGTTCATTATGATTATGATGATCTGAAAACTCAGTATGATAAAAATTATTTCAAACAGACACAACCAGGAAATATATTCAGCTTTCCGTTACTTCTTCCGTTAAAAAACGATCCACCTGAGATTATGAAAACGAGAATGTCTTTGCCGATCCATTCACTGTACCAGATTGATGCGGACACCATTCATGATGTGTATTTGCTCGATGAAACACATAATCCAACTTATTCTTACAAAGACAGGGCTTCAACACTGGTTCTGGCAAAAGCTATTGAACGTGGTAAAGATACTATCTGTACTGCATCAACAGGGAATGCAGCATCATCGATGTCCGGTCTTTGCGCAATGGTTGGTCTAAGGTCGAAGATCTTCGTGCCAAGAACTATTCCAATGGAGAAGTATACCCAAATCCGCATGTATGGAGCCGATGTTGAAAAGGTCGATGGCTGTTATGACGATGCGTATGATATTTCCATTGAACAATCCCACAAACATGGCTGGTACAACCGCAATACTGCATATAATCCACTTACGACTGAAGGCAAGAAATCAGGTGCTTATGATATATTTCTCCAGATGAATTGTCAGCCACCAGATAAAGTATTTGTGCCCACTGGCGACGGAAGTATCATTTCAGGAATATACAAAGGTTTCTACGATTTGAAACACCTCGATCTCATAGATAAAATTCCACAACTCATTGCAGTGCAGGCGGAGGGAAGCTCGGGTATTATCAATTATGTCAAAACGGGTGAGTTTGCCTATAAAGAGTCAACCACACTTGCAGACAGTATTTCTGTTAATGCCCCTCGAAACCTTTACATGGCTGCCCATGCAATTAAAAGCACAGATGGTTTTGGAGTAAAAGTTACTGATGAAGAGATACTTAATGCTGAGCGATACCTGAGCCAGAAACATGGTTTCTTTGTTGAACCTTCTGCAGCAGCAGCGTGGGCTGGTTTCATGAAATATAATGAAAATTCATCTCGAAAGGAAAAGGTGGTCGTACTTCTAACAGGTAGTGGTCTGAAAGACATTAAGAATGCACAAAAAGCATTAATGACATCATAACATGAAATCGAAAATCTATGGTTTGATCCTTTCAGCAGGTTTTTCAAGCAGGATGGATGAATTCAAACCATTGGCAAGCTACAAAAACAAGACCTTCATCGAGCATATCATTAATAAACTCTCTACAGTGTGTGATGATATTTTGATTGTTACTGGTTATAATAATAAAATCCTGGAAGAGAGCGTGAGAGTGGTATATAAAAGTGATGACGTCCTTAAAAAAATTGACTTTGTTTTCAACCCGAAATTTCAGAATGGTATGTTCAGCAGTATTAAAACAGGCGTAAAATCTCTTCTTCATAAAATGAGTAAATCAGATTATGTCATGCTTCATCTTGTTGATCAGCCGCATATCTCTGAATCTGTGTATACGGTCTTAGCTGAAAGAACTCATGATGAACGTTTGGATGTGATCATACCTTCATATAACATGAAAGCAGGACACCCGATCGTTTTATCGCGGGATGTAATAGAGTACGTTGCATCAGTGCCTGATTCGGATTCTCTAAGAGATATACTGAAGAAATGGCGAGAAGATACGACCTATGTTGTGATTGAAGATAAATCAATTATTCAAGATATAAATACGCCTGATGAAGTAAAGGAATATTTAGATTAGAATGGATATCATAGAAAAAATATATCATTTTAAAAAGCAAAAGAACTCATTTGTTGTCGCCACAGTAATTGAAGCAGAGGGTTCGACACCTGGGAAAGTTGGATTCAAAATGATCATTTGTTTAGATGGAGAAACCCATGGAACAGTTGGTGGTGGAACTATTGAAAAAATGGTCGAAAAGGATGCGATTGGCTTTCTGAAAAGAGGTGTCAATGGAACAAAGGAGTATGATCTTCAATCAGATGAAACGACATCTAAGGAAGCGACAGGAATGCTCTGTGGTGGCTCGGTGAAAATCTACTTTGAGGTCAATGTTCCAAAGAGAAGAATATATGTTTTCGGTGGTGGACACGTATCCCAGGCATTGGAACGAATCCTTCCTTCGGAAAAATATTCAATCGTAATTATTGACAATCGGGAGCAGTTTGTGACAGAGTCTTTGCATCCTTTCGCAGATGAAAGAGTGTGTGAAGAATATATAAAATTTTTAGATGATTTTAAGCCTGAAGATCACTCCTATACAGTAATCGTCACTCACGGCCATCGATATGATTATGATATTTTGAGGATGATCGTAAAAAAGAAATTTCCTTTTGCTTATATTGGTATGATCGGTTCAAAAATAAAAGTGACTGCAACACTTGATATGATCAAGAATGAGTTTGGTGATGTGGATTTGAATAATCTCTATTCACCGATTGGGATTGATCTTGGTGGATCCTCTGTATCGGAGATTGCCTTAAGTATTGCCGCTGAAATGCAGGCGCTGGAATATAATAAAGAAGTACCTCATATGAGGTTGAAATATTATGAAGAAAAATACAGAAATTCGAATTGATGCTGCTTCAAAAATTGCTGGCATCGAAAAATATACAAGAGACCTTCATATTGATAATCTCCTTTATGCTGCTACTGTTCGATCTGATAGAGCACATGCACGTATCCTATCTGTCGCCTTTGATGATGATTTTGACTGGTCTCGTATAACTGTTCTTTCTGCAAAGGACATAAAAAATAATTTTGTCGCTATTATCAAAAACGATATGCCTTACCTCGCAAAAAATGAGGTGAACTATTATGGAGAACCGATACTCCTTCTGGCAGCAGAAAACGATAAGATCCTTCACAAGGCAAAAAAACATATTACCATAAATTATGATGACTTACAGGCCTTTTGCACACTAAATAAGGCAATGCAGTCGTCATATGCAAACGAGCCATTCGAAGAGATAATATTGAAAAACGGTGATGTTAAAAAAGCGTTTATCAAGGCAGATCATATTATTGAAGATACGTTTGAAACCGGTTTCCAGGAGCATGTCTATCTTGAACCACAGGTTGTTGTCGCCATACCTGATGGAAAAACAATTCATATAAAGGGCTCGATGCAGTGTCCCTATTATGTGCAGAATGCCATGAACGAATTATTTATGGGATCAGAGACACGGGTTGATGTAACACAAATTATGACAGGCGGGGCATTTGGCGGTAAAGAAGATTTCCCTTCACTCATTTGCGGACATGTCGCCTTACTTGCAGAAAAAACAGGACAACCGGTGATCATGAGTTATAATCGCGAAGAGGATATTCGTTACACCACCAAAAGACACCCTTCAAAAATCAATGCTAAAGCAGCAGTAAGTAAAGAGGGTAACATTCAAGCTGTTGACATGAATATACTGCTTGATAGCGGCGCATATACAACGCTGAGTCCTGTTGTTCTGGCACGAGCTGTTTTAACTTCGTTTGGTTGTTATAAACTTCCAAATGTTTATATTCACGGTAAAGCAATTAAAACGAACATTCCTCCTTGCGGAGCATTCCGTGGATTCGGTGGACCGCAATCATTATTTGCAATGGAGATGCTAGTCGAGAAAATATCACAGACTCTGAACATGCCTGTATGGGAGATCAAAAAAGCAAATTTGCTCTCTCTTGGCGACAAATTACCAACAGGGCAGCCGATCGATTATAGCTATGGTTTACCTCAATGTATTGAGAAAGTTTTAAAGAGTTCTGAGTATGAGAAAAAATACAACGAATTCAAAAAATATAACGAAAAAGAAGCAAAGCGATCAGGCATTTTAAAAGGAATTGGAATTTCACTTGCACCCCACGGATGTGGATTCACGGGAGTGGGAGAAAATCGCATTAAAGCAATTGCTACAATGGAAGTTCTTCCAAACGGGCAAGTAGTCATAAAAACTGCCAATACAGAGATGGGACAAGGCGTTGATACTGCTTACAAGATAATTGTTTCAGAAGCCCTGCACCTGCCATTTAATGATATTATAATCGAGGAAAAAAATACAAGCAAGGTGCCAAATAGTGGACCGACTGTTGCCTCTCGCAGCACCATGATCGTTGGCAAACTACTTTTTGACAACTGCGAACAAATACTCAGCGCTTTATCTTTAAATAACATTGAGTTTTCATTACAAGATTTTAAAGAGGCGACAAAAAAATATTTTAATGATCATAAGACACTTTCAGTACAAAAGGAATATGAACATCCGAATTTTATCACCTTTGACGAGGATACCTACAAAGGATATGGTTATCCTGTTTATGCATGGTCTGCAAATGTCGCCGAAGTTGAGATAGATCTTACATCATACCAGGTGAGTGTAAAGCAATTTTATTCTGCTCATGATGTCGGCAGAGCGATCAATCGTCAGCAATCAGAAGGACAGATCCAGGGCGGCATCATACAGGGTATTGGCTATGCGATTTACGAGGATATCCACCTTGAAAACGGACAGGTGCTTAATAGAGGATTCCGGGATTATATTATCCCAACGATTGAAGATGTGCCCGAATTGCATGTTGAAATCGTAGAAGATGCATATTTTAACGGACCTTTCGGTGCAAAAGCCCTCGGTGAGTTACCCCTTGTCGGTGCAGCTCCTGCTGTTGCTTCTGCCGTGAGTTTTGCCATCGGTAAAACCGCGACAAAAATACCTATGACACCTGAAGTAATCGCATCGATGATCGAAAAGAAAAATTATGAATATTAAATGTAATATAAACGGAAAATCGGTTTCTTTCGAAGCAGAACCACTCGATCGGCTTCTTGATATCCTGAGAGATACACTCGGACTTACCGGAACAAAAGAAGGGTGTGGTGAAGGTGAGTGCGGTGCCTGTACTGTCTTTATGAACAACAAACTCGTCAATTCGTGCCTTGTCCCGGCTATGCACTTGCAAGATGCAGATATCGTCACCATTGACGGATTACGCGATTTTGATTTTTTCACTTCAATAACACAATCCTATGAAGAGAACGGTGCAGTGCAATGCGGTTTTTGCACACCAGGATTTATCATGTCTACCATAGAACTCTTGAGGAAATCGAACGGGAAAGTCCTCACCGATGACGAGGTAAAGAGTGTCTTTGCCGGTAATATCTGCAGATGTACCGGGTATGATAAGATCATAAAAGCAGTACGACAATTGCTGCACACGAACATCGAAATACCGAAGAGATTCTATGAATAAGAAAAAAATCTTCTCTCCTAAAACATTAACTGAGTATCATGAACTCTATTCAAAGATTGAGAATTCCAAAATTATAATTTTTGCAGGCGGAACCGATCTTATGGTTGGAAAAGAGGAATTACCAGAAGATGCTGTTTTTGTAAGTTTATCAGAACTTGAAGAACTGAAAGGTATCGAGAAAAAAGGTGATACGATCATCATCGGACCATCATCAACATTAAATGAAATCTTGCATTCGCCAGTAATACAAGAAGAATTACTGATTCTCATACAGGCGATACGAACCATGGCTTCGGAACAGGTTAGAAACAGGGCGACGATCGGGGGCAATATCGGTAATGCTTCCCCAGCAGGTGACACGATCACACCGCTTGTGGTATTGGGTGCATCACTAACGATATTTTCACCACGCACAGCAACAGAAAGAAATATCTCGTTTTCAGAATATTTCTGTGGTCCCTGTGCTAACACTCTCGATAATGGTGAACTGATCACAAAGATAATCATTCCTATTCCATTAAAGAAGATGAAGTGCTATTTCCGTAAAGTGGGACAGCGCAATGCAATGACTATTACAAAGGCATCTCTTTCATGCTTTGCTGAGATTGATAATGATGAGATATTGGATATTAGACTCGCAGCTGGAAGCGTCTCTCCAACCGTGCGGAGATTAATTAAGACAGAGGAATTCCTCAAACATAAAACGATTTCCGAAAGGACTGTCGAAGAAGCGAAACGCATACTTGAGAAAGAAATATCACCAATTACTGATATTCGTTCCACAAAAGCATTTCGTGAGTTGCTGACGAAGAATTTGTTGGGGGATTGTTTGAGATCAATATTATTATATGAACAATAGAATCGCTCTCCTCAAAGGCGGCACATCCGAAGAACGTGACGTGTCGATCCATACATGCGAAGCTGTGGAAAAAGCACTCCTCGCACTTGGGAAAACAGTTCTTATCTTCGATCCTTCCGACTATGTTAAAAATGAGAAGATAAATTACATACAATTAGCCGAAGATATAAAAAAAGCACAATGTGATCGTGTGTTCATCGGTTTGCACGGCGGAGATGGGGAAAACGGCACATTCCAAAAATTATTCGAGCTTGCAGGAATTCCTTACGTAGGTTCTGATGCAGATTCGAGTTTTATATGTATGAGCAAGAAAATATCTAAATTGATTGCCCGAGATGTTCTTAATATTCCGGTTCCTCGAGCATTATTTTATAAAAAAAATGAGGAAGTTCCTTCCTATAAAAACGTCTCAAGACAACTCGACAAACATCTGGTAGTCAAACCGAATGCTTCTGGCTCGTCGGTTGGTGTAACAATCCTTGATAGTGAAAACGAGTTTAATGATGCTGTGGAATATGCATTTTCAATTGATAACGATATTATCATCGAGCAGTATATCCCTGGCAGGGAGATTACGGTAGCAATGCTTGGTGACAGAGCACTTCCAGTCGTTGAGATTAAACCAAAAAATGGTTTCTATGATTATAAAAATAAATACACTGAGAATTTCACAGTTTATGAAACACCGGCGCATCTTTCATCGGATAAAGCAAAATGTGTCACTGATTATGCTTTGCGTATTTATAGAGAATTCGGCTGCTCCCATTATGCACGAATCGACTTCAGATATGATGGAGATAAATTTTATTTTCTTGAAGTAAATACACTTCCGGGCATGACATCATTGAGTTTGGTCCCGATGGCTGCACAAGCAGTAGGGATGGATTTTGAGGAATTGATACGTCGATTAATTGAGCAGGATTTTAGCGATTTATAAGGGGATCGTATGAAAAAAATAAAATTTAGATTCGTAATAATTTTTTCAATCTTTGTATTTGTTGCGGTCATTCTGTTGTCCATGACACGCATTTATAAAACTCTTGAACTCAACTGGATCGATACGAATTTCAATCTCCGGGGACCGCTTGAAGTATCCCAGGATATAGTTATTCTCGATGTTTCTGACGAAGCATTTGAAGAACTCGGGAGGTATCCTTTCCCGAGAAGTTACTTTGCACATCTTATAGAGAATCTCAATAAAGCAGGAGCTGCAGTGATCATATTCGATATAGAATTCACCGAACAAACACTCCCCAGTGAAGATGTTCAACTTGGCATTACTGCTGCTAAATACAGCAATGTGATCTTTGCAGGAAAACTCAGCGAGACAAGAAAGGGTAATTCCGTTACTCTGCGTATTGTGCCGCCGATTGTTGAAATCACAGATAGAGATCTCGAGTGGGGGCTTGTAGGAATATCGCAGGATCAGGATGGATTTGTTCGTAAATATACACTTTTTTCAACGTACGCAGATAAGCCATACTATACGATCGGCGTAAAGGGACTGCAAATGCTTCTTGCACAACAGCGTGGAGAGGAACCGAAAATTTACAACTCGCATGAGAGTTTCATGCTCGGCTCGTATGTTATGCCTAAGTTTTCGGGAAATACTGTCCTCATAAACTACTATGGACCCGCTCATACGTTTCCGTATTATCACCTCGATACCGTGTTGGATGACAGCACATTCCAGGTACGCAGTGAGAAAGCTTTCGGGATGGACTTCAATACCTTTGATAATTACCTTCAAACAGGAACATTTAAAGATAAGATCGTGCTTGTTGGAGCATCTGCAGAAGAGCTTCATGACCTCTTTCCTACTCCATTCTATGATCCGGGTAAAGGTTATGGATTGACTCCCGGTGTAGAAATTCATGCAAATTTCATTGAAATGGTGTTGCATTCAAATTATCTAAAACCATTTAGTTATCTGTACCTTGTGCTCGGCTTGTTGATCTTGATCTTTGTGATCAATATCATCTTTAACTTTTTCAAGCCCACGATCAATGCAATTATCGGCGTGTTACTCATTATCGGATATCTTGTTTTCGTGTATATGATGTTCAAGACCAACCATACGATAGTAAATGTGACCGAAGTTCCTTCTGCGATTTTAATCTCATTTCTCGGTAATCTCGTGATGCAGTATTATATGGGTAGGAAGGAAAAGTTGTTCATAAAAAAAGCGTTCCAGCAATATGTTGCAAAGGATATTGTCGATTTGGTGATGAAGGATCCCAAGCGCTTGAAATTCGGTGGACAGGTACAGGAACTTACCGTACTTTTCTCAGATCTTCGATCATTCACCACATATACAGAGCAGCACGATACGAAGGAAGTTGTTGATATCCTGCGAGAATATTTAACAGAGATGGTGGATGTGATCAAGGAGAACAGCGGTACTATCGACAAGTTCGTGGGAGATGCAATCATGGCGCTGTTTGGTGTGCCATATTATTATGAAATGCATGCGTACAATGCGTGTAAGACAGCACTCATCATGGCTGAGAGATTGCGAAAACTCCAGGAAAAATGGACAAAGGAAGGCAAGGATTGTGTGCAGTTCGGGATTGGTATTCACACCGGTTCTGCGCTGGTCGGGAACCTCGGTTCAGAACAGATCTTCGACTATACTGCAATCGGAGATACGATCAATACAGGTGCACGTATCGAACCGATGAATAAGGAATATGAGACTGAAAATCATATTATTATCAGCGAAACGACCTACGAAGCAGTGAAAGAAAAAGTGGAAGCACGCTATTTGGATTCGAAAACTCTTCGTGGAAAAGGACAGCCGCTTAAGTTATATGAACTGCTTTCCCTCAAAGAAGATGTGAATGTGCAGAAGACTTTTGAGTAGATTACATCAAATACTTGAAAATATCTTCTAATGTATCCAAATAATAATCCGCTCCATTAAGATATTCTTGCGGTAGTGTCGTTGCAATGGCTGCAACTTTTATTCCTGCATTTTTCCCTGATTCAATCCCCAATGGAGCATTCTCCACAACAAGACATTCATTCTTTTCCAATCCTAACTTTTTGCGAGCTATATCATACGGGTCGGGATTTGGTTTTGCACGGGGGATGTCGTCGCCTGTTATAACAACATCGAACAATTTTAATTCATTCTCTGTCAGTGCATGATTCATGTTTTTCTTAGCGCATGCAGTAACAAGTGCCAGACGATATCCCTCTTTGTGTAATTTTTTTAAAACAGCTTTTGCCCCCGGATAGAATTGCACATCCACGATCGACCGGTAGTAGGCGCGTTTGGTTTCGATGAAATCGTGTCGCTGATCTTCGGGGATTTCAATACCTGCTTCCTCTATGAGAATTGGTAAAATTTCCCTCGAGCTTCTTCCCTCATGAAGGAGGACGGTGAGTTCGCGAACCTCACCGTCCCATCTACGAAACATTTCCTGCCAGGCTAGGAAGTGAAAATGAAGTGTGTCTACTATAACACCGTCAAGATCAAAAAGAATGGCTTTAATCGGCATCTACGTCAGAGCTACTCCTTCTTCTTGTCGCAAAGGATCAACGCAATGGTAAAGAGAACAAGAGTATTCGCAAAGTGGATGTAGTTAATGGCTTTTGAAACAGTAAGAAATGGTACAATGCCAAACAGAGACATAATGATTGCGAAAATGACCATAATAACTGCAAGAATACCGAAAATCCAAGCAAGTATTTTCATCTGATCTGCCCCCTTATCTATTTTTTTTGATGCTCCTGCACCATCTTTTTTATTTATTAAGCATCTGCTTGGCAAGGCTAAGGAATTGCTGAGCTTCTTTGCTTTCAGGTTGGACATCAAGCCATTTCTGGGAATAGGTTACAAGATCAGCGTAATTCTTTGTATTACTCAAGCAGTAGCATAGATATTTCAAAGCTTCTAATTGTGTTGGATCGATTTCAACAATTTTCTCATAATATTCGGCTGCTTCTGCATATTTTTTTTGATTGAAGTTCATGTCTGCAATATTATAAAGAAGCTCAGTGTTCGTTGGATCAATTTCAATTGCTTGCTTTGCATACCCAAGAGCTGCATCTTCATTACCAAGTTTTATTTCTGTTACCCAGATATTATAGAGCCAGTCAGTATTCTCAGGTTCAAGATTATGAAGGATAAGGAAATATTCAACAGCATCTTCATAATTACCCTGGTTATAATTGATCGTTGCAATTTTGTTTATAGCATCAATATTTTCTGGATGCTTATTATAAATTTGAATGAATACATCGAGTGCTTTATTAATTGAGTCTGCTCGAATATATGTGTCACCAATGAGTTCAAAAGTTATCAGGCTATCTGGTTGGATATCGTGTGCTTGATTTAGCTTAATGAGTGCTTCTTTAAAATTATCCTCTTTTAATGCTTCGAGTCCTTGGTTGTGAAGCTGGCTCCATGTTGTCAGGTAGATTAGATCGACATCTTTCTTCTTTGCAGGATCGATTTCAACAGCTTTTTTAGCATATTGATAGGATGCATAATAATCCTGCTTGTACTGACCATAGATTTGAGACATAAAGAGGTAGGCATCTGCATTTTTAGGATTTTGTTGAATTTCCATCTTCAAGTTCTCGATTGCCTTATCCGGATCCTTTTCATCGCGAATAGCTAATCGTGCAGTTGTCATATACTTGCTCTGACATGCAGCAAGAACCAATACGGCGATTATCACCATCACTATTGGTACATATTTTTTCATTTGTTCTCCTTTTTCATAAAAATTTTCTGAAAAATCCGAGAGACTTAATATTCGTCAAGAATTTTCATACTGTGAAGATACCCTTTTCACCCACAAGGTAAGGTCTTTGATTTTTACAACTTCAATCGGTTCATTGATGTCTATTTTACCCTCTGTTGATATGGCAGTCCAAATCTCACCGCGCACAAAAACCTGTCCTTCAGAATCAAGAACGGTGAGTGTTACTCCTCTTTCTCCGATCTCACCCTCCCGTCCGGTTGTGACTTTGCTTTTATGAACTTTTACGACAAGAGTAACAAGCAAAAGAAAGAAGAAAACTGTGAAGATCGCCACACCGATGATAAGTGATATCGAAATCTGGAGGAATGGTGCTTTAGACTGGATCAGCATCATCGATCCAAGTACGATGCCCACGACACCTCCTATTCCTAATATCCCCGATGATTGCACCTTGATCTCAAGCAGGATCAGGATAAAACCAACAACAATGAGGAGCAGTCCAACAACATTAACAGGCAGGTTTGAGAGTGCAAAAAATGCAAGCAGGAGAGAGATCGCACCAAACACACCTGCGAAACCGATTCCCGGTGATGAGAACTCCGCAATTATCCCATAGATGCCAAGCATCAGGAGTATGTATGCAATATTTGGATTGGTTATATAAAATAAAAATTTTTCAATGAAATTCATGCGGTGAGGTATGACGTCCGCATATTCCGTATTCATGATAAAGATTCTATCCTTCTTAACAATCTTAGTCGAGTTGATTTCTTTGAAAAGTGCGTTTCTCGACAATGCGATATACTCAATAACATTCTCTTCGAGTGCCTCTTTTGCATGAAGTGAAATACTTTCTGAGACCATTTTTTTTGCGATGTCTTCATTCCTCCCCATTTTTTGAGCAAGAGAAGCAACATAGGAGAGCATGTCATTGAGCACTTTTTTCTCCATTGTTGAGTCGATCTTCGCTCCCATTGAAACCGGATGTGCAGCGCCAATACTCGAAGTTGGTGTCATGGCTGCGATGTCGCACGAAAGCATAATGATCGCACCAGCAGAAGCTGCCCTGGCACCTTCCGGTGTAACATATCCGATAACCGGTACATCAGCATTCATGATCTTCTGTATGATCTCACGCATGGATGTATCGAGCCCGCCTGGTGTGTTGATCTCGATGAGTACTGCTGCATCGTGAGCTTCGGCGATCTCAATTCGATCAATAATGTAATTTGCAACTGGAGGACCGATGGCACCATCTACGGTAAGGAGATATACTTCATCGATTTGTATTTGCGCATGTATAAGGAGAGGGATACAAAGGAAGAATAATATTTGAATAAATTTTTTCATATGATACTCCATATGCAGCATGCATTTTTTATTTTGCAATGTCAATAATTTTAGAAAATAAATAACAATCAGGCTTCTCCCGACATGTCTCGGTAAATCAACATCAGAAGTTTATGATTAGATCAATACAAAGCTTGGGAGAATTTCCGACCTGTCTCCACTGCAAATTAGCAAGCCAAGTATGCTTATAATTACA
>JAFGDR010000026.1 GCA_016932035.1 Candidatus Cloacimonadota bacterium | reverse complement strand
TTTTCAACCTTTGCCCAGCATGTTAGCATTATTATTGAAAATGCCATATTGCAGGCGCAAAAAAAGAGAAAAATGGATCAGCTTCTATCATTACAAAAACTCAGCAAAAAGACAACGTCCACGCTGAATCTAAGAAAACTACTTCAGATAATCAGTACAAATGCACTGAAAATAACAAGGGCATCGCATGGGATGTTATTATTGATCGATTCTGAGTGCGAATATTTAAAAGTGGTATCCCTGAAGGGTTATAAAGGTATCAGCAAAAAGAATTGTAAAATAAGGATCGGCGAGGGGATTGTCGGATGGGTGACAGAAAAAGGGATTCCCTTGCTGGTCAACGATGTACGAAAAGAACCCAAATATATAGAAGTGATACAAGAAATTAAATCAGAACTCGCGGTTCCTCTTATAAGTGAAGAAAAAGTTTTAGGGGCTTTAGGTGTAAGCAGTACTGAAAACGCTGCTTTCTCGCAAGATGACTTGGAACTGCTCATGATTTTCGCCAGCCATGCTGCAACGCTGATTAAAAATGCACGGCTTTATGAAGAAATTATCACCGAGAGAAACTTCGCGGAAAATATCATTGAAAGTTCGCCGAACGGTTTCTTTACTGTCGGTCTTGACAGGAAAATCAGCGCGATAAATCCGATGGCGGAAGAAATTTTTAACGTTCACAAGACTGCGATTATGGGCCGACGGGTTTCCGAAGTATTTGAAATCGATATTGTAGACATCGTCGAATCTGCCCTTACCAGCGAATCAATTATTAGCGACAAAGAAATTATCGCGAAAAGAAAAGACGGAAGTTACATTATTTTAGGGGTGAGCTCGTCTCTGTTGAGAAGTCATGCCGGAAGTGTGATTGGGGTCCTTGTGATTGTCCGGGATCTTACAGATCTGAAAAAGACGGAAGATCTGATCCGGCGGATGGACAGGGTCTCTTCACTCGGACAATTATCCGCCGGAATAGCACACGAAATCAGGAATCCCCTTGCCAGCATCAATTTCAATGTTCAAATGTTATCAAAAAAATTGTCGCTGGATGAAAAATTGCAGGACATTATGGATGATACGCTCATAGGCATCAACAGAATAAAAAGACTGGTCAAGGGGATACATGATTTTGCAAAACCGGGCAGTACCTTGGTACATAAGGGCAATATTAATAATGTCATCGTTGATTCAATCTCGTTGCTTGACTCACAACTGAAGAAGAAAAAAATCAAAACATACGTGAATCTACAAGAAGAAATTCCCTCTGTCATCTTTGATCCCCTGAAAATGCAACAGGTATTCATAAACCTGATTATTAATGCTATGGAAGCTATGCCTGAGGGAGGGATATTGAAAATAACCAGCAGGATCGAAAATAATTACAAAAATGATGCAGGCCAACTTGTCATATATTTTACAGATAACGGGATTGGCATACCTTCGCAAAATTATTCAAAGATTTTCGATCCATTTTTCACGACAAAACCGGAAGGTACGGGGTTGGGGCTCTCTATTACACATAAAATTTTAGAGCAACATAATGCCCTTATAGATGCAGAGAGTATAGAAAAGAAAGGAACTACGTTTATTATAAAATTTCCCATTAATACGGACATGAAAGATGAAACATCATTACAAAATATTAATCGTTGATGATGATAATCTGTTGCAGAACTCACTTAAAAACATCCTCTCCGATAAGTATGAAACCCTCATCGCGAGCACCGGGGAAGATGCTCTCCAGATTCTTTCGGAACATTCTGTTGACCTGATCCTTCTCGATATAAGATTGCCTGGAATCGATGGAATTGAAACTTTAAAGCTCATACTGGAAAGAGATAAAGATTTACCGGTAATCATGATGACGGCCTATGAGGACATAAAAACAGTGATTATCTCTATGAAGATAGGTGCTCAAGATTATCTCGTCAAGCCCTTAGATATTGACGAATTGGAATTAGTGATTGAGAAGGCACTCGACAATTTAAAACTCAAGAAAGAACTCGAAGAGCTTCGGAAGCAATGTGTGATTGAGTTCGGAATAGATAATATCATAGGAGAAAGTGAGGGAATTAAAGAAGCATTAGCATTAAGTCGCAAAGTTGCAAAGAGTAACAACACTACGGTCCTGATAGAAGGTGAAACAGGAACGGGTAAAGAAGTCATAGCAAAGGCAATTCATTACCACAGTACACGAATAGGAAAACCCTTCATAAGTATAAATTGCGGGGCAATAAATAAAGATCTGCTGGAAAGTGAACTTTTTGGTTATGAAAAGGGTGCCTTTACCGGTGGGCTTAAAGAAGGGAAAAAAGGGAAATTTGAACTGGCAGATGAAGGGACACTTCTTTTAGATGAAATAAGCGAGCTTGCATTTCCTGCTCAGGTACAACTTCTGAGAGTCTTGGAAGAAAGGGAATTCTATCCTGTTGGGGGTACGGAGGAGAGGAAAGTCGATGTACGGGTTATTGCTGCAACAAATAAAAACCTGATAAATTTGGTCAATGAGGGGATATTCCGCGAAGATCTCTACTATCGATTAAATGTTGTTAAGATTCTCTTGCCGCCACTGCGGGATCGAAAGGAAGATATTATTCCCCTTGCTCTATTCTTCATGAAAAATTTCAACGAGAAATTCGGAAAAAAGTTTCAACATCTTTCGAAAGACGCAGAAACTATATTGCTGAATTATCACTGGCCTGGAAACGTAAGGGAACTGAGAAATGTCATCGAACGCATACTCCTCATGGAAGATGATAACGTTATCAGTTTGGAATATTTACGATTTTTAAATTTTGATGTCACGCCACCAGCAGAAGCTTCCCCCGATTTTATGATTTCTCCTTCGGGTATCGATCTGGAGGACCTCAACAAGCAGCTCATCATCCAAGCTCTCGAACTCAGCGGCGGCAATAAGACAAAAGCAGCACAGTTACTGGGCATATCGCGGGCTACCATGATCTACCGCATTGGAAAGTATGGCATTGATATGTAGCACACATACAAATTAACTCTTCCCTTCCTCCACCCATGCCAACTCGTCTTTCATCTGCGGGTAGTGAAAGAACAACGATGTGATCCGTGCGGTGATGACAGGGAGTTGTATAAATATTGGCGATAATAGTATGTATGAAAATCCCTCATTAAAAACGTTTGTCACACGACTTTACCCGGTGATTCTCGGCTTTCAAACATCAATTTTGCCTTGGAGACACCTTCTTTTGTTCTTCGCCGAATAGAAAACCCCATTTTTTCAAATACATGGAGCATTACTTCATTTTCGGGCAGCACATCTGCTGTTACGCCTAAAAGACCCTCTCTATTGACCAGATACACAAGGTACGCAGCCAATTCCATTGCTACTCCCCTGTTCTGATACTCATCCCGTACCGCAAAAGCCACTTCCGCCGTATGTGTTGATTCCTCCATTATATACTGTCCGATACCGACAATATTTTCATGGTACCTGCGGTCTACTACGGCGAGAATCGTCATTTGCTTCGTGTAGTCAATCACCACTAAGGGTTGCAACCGTTCGTGGAACATGTCTTTGCGTATTGAGAAAAATCTGCGATAGAGACTCTTGTCCGACAGGGAATAGAAAAAATCCTTGAGTAACGGCTCGTCGCTGATCCTGACCGGCCGCAGATAGATGTCGAGTCCCGTC
>JAFGDR010000025.1 GCA_016932035.1 Candidatus Cloacimonadota bacterium | reverse complement strand
CATTGAGTATCTAATTTGATACTCGTTGTCTTCCTTATCCTGATTCATCGATAGAAGACCGATGATGAGATAGTAAAACTTAAAGAAAAATTATTGGTTACAATTCTTATTTTCTAACTAATTAAATGATATAAAGTTGATTTAAAATTCTCAATACTAATATTTTAGTCATGACTATACAGCAAATCATCGATATACTGACCGCAGCATCAGACGAGAAGTCTATTGAGGGTATGAAACGTTTTGGGATAACTCCTGAACAAACATATGGTGTTAAAGTGCCGATTTTGAGAGCAATTGCAAAACAAACCGGACGAGACCATAAACTCGCTTTGGAATTGTGGAACATGAATACCAGGGAGACAAGAATTCTTACCTCCATGATTGAAGAAATCGAGTGTGTTTCTGAAGTGGATATGGAAAGATATATTGCTTCATTTGATTACTGGGAAATCTGTGATCAATTCTGTATGAACCTGTTTGAAAAACTCCCCTATGCCTATGAAAAAGCGATCGAGCTTGCACAGCGTGATGACGAGTTTGCAAAGCGAACCGGATTTGTTATGATGGCACGGCTTGCTGTGAGTGATAAAAAAGCATCAAACGAGAAATTTGAGTAGTTCTTTCCTTACATTCTTAAGGAGTCAACCGACAACAGAAATATGGTGAAAAAAGCTGTTAACTGGGCACTTCGTCAGATCGGTAAAAGGAATGTAACACTGCATAAAAAGTCAATAGCGCTTGCGGAAGAAATTCATGCAACTGATAACCCCACAGCTCGATGGATCGCAAACGATGCATTAAGAGAATTGCGCAATCAGAACATTATCAGAAGGTTGAAAAATGGATAACAATATCATTCATAAACTTATTATCAGAGAAGCATCTCAAGAGGATGTAGATATAATTCTCACTATTTGGGAAAAGGCTGACCTTACGTACAAACCAAAGGGGCGAGATACAACAGAAAATCTCCTGGCACAATTAAAACTCCCTCAAATCAGAATTTTTATCGGTTCCATACATAATGAAGATATTGCGACAATAATTACTACACATGATGGAAGAAGAGGGTGGTTGAACCGTTTAGCGGTCTTGAAGAAACACAGGAATCGAGGAATAGCACAGCAATTGATAACTTACTCCGAACAATGGCTCGCATCACAGGGAATACAAATCTATGCAGCGCTTATCGATGATCCTAATGATCCCTCGATGAATTTATTTAAAAAAGCCGGTTATGTGCGGCATGATGATATTATTTATTATACAAAGAAAATCCATCCGGAAGTGTGATCGTAAATTTCAAATGACAAATTTCTAATTCCTAACAAAAATCTTAATGCCGAATGTCAAATAATTGAGATACTATCTATTTTGTAAGTAAAATAAAAAATAACTATTTGATTTGATATTTTTAAATGAGAATAAAATGATTTATTTTTTTCTGCAAATAATTATCTGTTTTGGGGAATCAGAGGTAAAAGTTGTTCCATCGAAATCTCCGAATTTATCAACGATTTCGAAACCGTTGTAATACAGCAAATCATCCAGTTCCTGCGGGTAGTATATACGCATATTGAGTTCGACAGGAAATTCATCTTTCTTCCCGATCTTGTAATACCATGTTATATGATTGATCTGCGTTTCTTTATCGTACACATTATTTTCTGTGATCGTGACTTTATCATTGCTATATGGATCTTCGTATTCTGCAACAACAAATCTTTTTGTTGGATCACTCGTCAGAATTTCCAGTTTCGGATTAAAGATATCGATGAGGAAACGTCCCTGCTTATCGAGATGATCTTTTACTGAATTACAGAGTGCTTCAAAACTTTCCCGATCATGGATATGCGCAATCGAGTTAAACGGGATGAAAATGAATCTGAATTTTCTTTCAAGAGAGAAGTATCGACAATCTGCATGTATCAGGGTGCAGGTAAGATGTTCCCGCTGTACTTTTTCTTTGGCAACCTTGAGCATTCCCTTTGAAATATCTATGCCGGTAACATCTAATCCTTTTCGTGCAAGAGGAATTGTTAATCTGCCCGTACCGCACGCAAGTTCAAGAATTGGTTCGCCATATTTTTTTGCACTTTTTATGTAAAAAGGGATGTCATCAACGATCTCTACATGCTGGGAATCATAATGAAGACCATCGCGGTAGAGCGATTCAGAATCGATAGGTTTCATCAATACAGCTCTAAATACCTTTTAAGCTCCCATTCCGTAACCTGAATTCGGAACTCGTCCCATTCTTTGAATTTTGCTTCGAGATATCGTTCAAAGGTATGATCTCCAAGTGTCTCTTTAACCAATGGATCTTTTTTCAGTTCGTATAATGCCTGCAGTAAGGAGCCCGGAAGTGTATCGATCTTCAATTCTTCAAGTTTCGCATCGCTGAAATTATACACATCTTCTTCAACCGGTTTTGAAGGTTGGAGTTTTCCGGCTAATCCATCGAGACCTGCTTTCAGCATGACTGCAAATGCAAGATAGATATTGCAGCTTGGATCAGGACTTCGCAGTTCGAGACGTGTTGATTGACTTCTTCCTTCCTGGTATCGAGGAATCCTGATCAAAGATGACCTGTTCGTTCTTGCCCAGCTAATGTACACGGGTGCTTCATATCCTGCAACGAGGCGTTTATATGAGTTGACGATCGGATTGAGGATCGCAGTCATTCCTTTGATGTGTTTCAGTTGTCCTGCAAGATAATTGTAGGCAGTCTCCGAAAGGTGATATCTGTTCCTCTCATCATAAAATACATTTTGACCCTCGGCATTGAAAAGACTTTGATGAACATGCATACCGTTACCATTAACGCCGGCAAGAGGTTTGGGCATAAAGGTTGCAAGAAGATTGTATTTTTGTGCAATAGCTTTGAGGGCAAATCGTATCGTAGTAGCATTATCTGCGGTTTTGAGAGCATGATCATAACGGAAGTCGATCTCGTGCTGTCCGATCCCCACTTCATGGTGCGTAGCTTCAACATTGATACCGATACTTTGCAACACCGATGTCATTTCCCGCCTGATCTCGTATGCCTGGTCCATGGTCATATCAAAATAACCAGCAGTATCATGAGGTAATGCCTGTATTCCACCATCTTTTTTTAGAAGAAAAAACTCAAGCTCAGGACCTGTATTAAAGAAATATCCCAATTTTTCAGTTTCAGCTAATACTTTTTTCAGAATAAAACGGGGATCACCCTCAAATGGTGTTCCGTCCGGTCCATATACATCACAGATCAGACGTGCAGTATTACCGTATTCTGAAGTAAGCCATGGGATAAATGCATAGGTATTCGGATCAGGCATAAGGTACATATCGCTCTCTGCAATCCTGGCAAATCCTTCGATAGACGAGCCGTCGAACCATGTGCCATGATCGAGGGATGATTCGAGATGATTCACCGGGATTGTGATACTCTTTACCACACCATATATATCTGAAAACTGGAGAAGAATATATTTTACTTTCTCCTCTTGTACTTTCTTGAGCACATCTTTTTTATCCATAGTTTTCCTCATTATCATGTATTTTTTGAACAATCTCTTTCAAAATTTCTTTAATCTTTTTCAATGCACGTCCACGATGACTGATGATATTTTTCTCATCAATGGATAATTCTGCAAAGGTTTTACCAGAATCTTTAAGATAAAAAATCGGATCATAACCGAATCCCATATCACCTTTTTCCTCAAATCCGATATAACCTGGACAGCTTCCCTCGACGATATATTTATTATTTTTATTCATAACGAGTACGATTACTGTTTTGAACTCAGCATCTCGATTTTCGAGAGTGATATCTCTCATGTTTTGCAGGAGCAGATGCCTGTTATCAGCATAGGTTACATCTTCACCTGCATAGCGAGAGCTATATACTCCAGGGGCTCCGCTCAGTGCATCAACAAAAAGACCGGTATCATCTGCCATTGCCGGAATACCGGTTATCTCAAAGATCTCACGTGCTTTTTTTTCTGCATTTCCTACAAGCGTATCTTGATTCTCGACAACATCAGGAAATACATCGAAATCCTTATATGTTAAAATGTCAATTGGAAGATCATATAACAGTGCTTTGATCTCTTTTATCTTATCTTTGTTATGCGTTGCAAGGACGATTTTCATTGTTCTGTAATTTTTTTCTTAATCAATGCGATCAATTTATTATGTGATGAAAAAGGAATTTCTGGAAGCTCATCTATTGAACAGAACCGTGCATCCAGAGCATCATCACCTGGAGTGAGTGAACCACCTGTAATATTCATCAAAAAACCAAATGTTATCACTCGCTGATAGATCGATGAAATCTCAAAAAAGTAACCCAGGAATTCCACAGCATCTCCTGATAATCCAGTCTCCTCTTTGAGTTCATGAACTGCACATTCTTTAGCTGTCTCGTCGATCTCGATATATCCGCTTGGCAACGCCCACGCTCCGGGTTCTGGTTCATTTTTTCTTTTTACGATCAGGAGCTCATTCATATCATTGAGTACGACACAGGCAGAAGCAGGAATGGGATTGGCATAGTAGGTCCATTCGCAGAACGGGCATGTCAGACGAATTCGATTGTTCTCGTCTATCTTCTCTGTCAATTCCCTACCACATGACAGGCAGTATCGTGGTTTTTTTGTGTACTGCACAAGTGTTTTATACTCTTTCGAGGTACTGTCCTGTCCGCGTATCAATCTTCAGTATATCCCCTTTGTTGATGAACATGGGAACCTGAACTTCAAGACCGGTTTCAAGTGTTGCGCTTTTAGTTACATTCGTGACCGTATTTCCCTTAATACCCGGTTCGCATTCGGTTACTTCAAGATTTACTGTTGTGGGAAGTTCTATATAGATGATCTCATCATCTGTTTGGAAGAGTGCTATTTCCGTATTTTCCTTGAGAAGCAGTTTGTTATCTCCGATGAGTTCTTCGTTGATCTCGATCTGAGCGTACGTGTCCGGATCCATGACTACATAATGCATGCCGTCGTTATACAGGTATTCCATTTTCTTCTTTTCGATACGCACTTCATCAACCTTCTCTCCTGAGCGGAATGTATTATCGATAACCTGACCAGTTCGTACATTTTTCAACTTAGTTCGTACAAAGGCACCTCCCTTTCCGGGTTTTACATGTTGAAATTCTACAATTTCATATAACGCATCTTTAAACACGATGACCATACCGTTGCGAAAATCTGCTGTTGATGCCATACTTACTCCAATCTTATAATTCGTTTCTATGCGTCATTGCACTGGCAAGTGTCTTTGAGCTGGTATATTCAATATCGCCGCCCACAGGTAAACCTGTTGCAAGACGGGTGATCTTTATTTGTGGACCTTGTAGCTTAGATGTCAGAAAAGACATGGTTGTCTCACCAGCGCTGCTTGGATTTAACGCAAGAATTATCTCTTTAATACTGTTTTTTTCTATGGTTTCTTGTAATTTAGGAAAATTAATATGAGCCGGGCCAATGCCGTCCAGAGGGGAGATGAGATTTCCAAGCACGAAATATTTTCCGTTATAAACTCCCGTTTCTTCAATCAGATAGACATCCTGGGATTTCTCGACCACACAGAGTGATGCTACATCACGCTCATCATCTGAGCAGAACTGGCATGGACTTTTCTCTGAGAGCATATTGCATTGCTCGCACTTTTGGATCGAAGTGACCGAATCATGAATCAGTTCTGCAAGATTGAGTCCAATTTGCTTATCCTGGCTGATGAGGTAAAAAGCAAGACGTTCTGCTGTCTTTTCACCGATTCCGGGCAGTTGCTTGAATCCGTTCTTGAGCTCTTCTAATTTTCCTTCAAACATTATGCATTCAGTCCGGGAATTTTAAGTCCACCGGTTAAACCAGACATTTCGCTTTCGACCATTTCTTTTACTTTCTGCCTGGCTTCTTCAACTGCAGCAACGATAAGATCCTCAAGCATTTCTACGTCTTCGGGATCAACGACTTCTTTTTCTATCTTTATTGAAAGCAGCTCCTGATTACCGTTCATAACGACATTTACCATGCCGCCGCCGGCAGATGCTTCAACTGTTTTCTGTGCAAGAGCTTCCTGGCTCTCCATCATTTTCTTTTGCATCTTCTGGGCTTGTTTGAGTAAGTCCTGAAGACCTTTACCACCTTGGAACATATAGTGTCCTCCTGTAAAATCAATTGTTACTAACGCTGTGAAATTGTGAATTTGTGTCAAATTTCACACATACCGAATATGAGAGGATTTTTTATATTTTTAATTCAGTGCGTACTTCCTGTTCGATTCTTTGTGTATCAGCTTCTGAAACGTCGAGTTTTTTTGCAATTTTCTTTATTGTTGAGAACTCCTTCTCTGAAAATGTTTTATCTGCATACGCTACATAATAGCAAAGACGTACAAGAAACATCCTTTTATATGGATTCTTTTTATAGATCATATTAATGATCCGTATGATCTGATCAAGATTACATGCATTTTCTTCAAGCTCAGTTTGGAAATGATCAAAAAGATGATTAAGTATCTTCATTTCATCAGGACCGATCTCTTCTGCAAGTGTCTCATATTCAAAATGGCGCTGATTGAGCTGAAATTTGAGCTCCTTCATGATCATATCTTTTTCTTGCGCATCGACCTCGCCATCGGATCTGGCGACGTAGATCAGCAGAGCCATTGCACTGCTTACAAATGAGAAATCCTCGTATTCTTGTTTTTCTCTTTTGGTTTTCGGGATGAACGCTTTGCTTTCAAAGAAATCTTTAAGAAAATGTTCCTGTGAACCTTCTTGTGTTGTATGAAATATCGAACCTTCTAATGTTTGCCAGCGAGCCATAGCTCTCCTTTCTATTTATCTTGTGTTATTAAATAATTTCAAACTGTTTTAAACTTGTTGCAGAAACCTGGATGACGGTTTTAATGAGAAATACGACTGGTACTGCCAATAATAATCCAACCACACCAAAGGCATAACCTCCAGCAATAACGGTCAGTAAAACCCAGAGTGGATGCATGCCCAATCCTTTGCCTACAAGGGAGGGAAACAGGACATTGCTGTCTATCTGCTGCACAATTATGGACATCAGTATTGCATATATGACCATAACATTGGGCACCGGACTGAAAAGTATGACCAAAATCACAGGTACAAATCCTATAAAGGGACCAAAAAATTTGATTGGATTGGTCAGTCCAATAATGATACTGAGCGTTAAAGCATATGGAATTCCAAGTATCAACAGACCGATATATGACAGGAGTGCAACGATAACTGTCTCCAGGAGAATGGAACGGAGATATCTACCAAAGCTATCCTCAATTTTCTCAAACAGATAGATGGAGAATTCAAAATACCGATTCGGTATCCAGCTAAAGAAAGTTTTAAAAAGCTGCCGTTCATCTTTCAGCAGGAAGAAACATACAAAAGGTATCACAACCAGGAATGCAAGAAAGTTAATGATCCCGCTGAGAGAATTAATAAGGATCTGAGGAATTGCGTTGATCAAACCAATGAACTTCTCACCGAGTAATTTCGTATATTCATCAACATTGATAAAGGTGAATCGCGTTTGCAGACGGTCGACAAAGTTCGCCACACCATCGAGACCAAAGGATCGGAGTGTAAATGCTTCAGGATCTCTTATGACCTCTTTAAAGAATTTTGCAGCTTCTTCTGCCTGTGTCTTCACCTGTGGAATGATCACATTGATCAATATCACGATGAGTCCGATTATAATCACATACACGATGAGAATAGAAAGTGCTCGCGGAATATGAAATTTTTGAGCATAGTTAATGATAGGAGATATAAGATAGGCAATAATGCCCGATATCACAAGGTATGACAGGATCGATTTATAGAATAAAACACCTATCACAGCAATACCGAGTGTGAGAAATCCGATCACCCAGCGAACGATTTTTATTCTATCCATAAATCAACTCTTTTCGGACTGGTCGTCCTGTGAGTCTTTAATTTCCTGAAGCTGGCATTCACTATCTTTAAGTCGCTTCTTAAGGTCATCGAGTTCATCCCGTTTCTGCGCAAGAGTCATATTCGTATTTATAAGATGAGTACAGAGAACAGTAGAGAGTTTTCTCAGGATCTTACTTCCGGCACGTGGATACTCATCAATAAACCTGTTCATATCTCGTTTCGAAATTCCCAGGAGAACAGAATCTTTAGATGCAAGGATCGTTGCAGTTCGCTCTTCTTCGAGAAAAAGACCGACTTCACCAAAAAAGTCTTTCGGTTTAATCGTTTTAAGATTTTCACCTTCTGTTGAATCGAGAAAGGTTTGAAGTTCTCCCTCTTTTACAATATACATGACGACGTTGGGATACCCTTTTTTAAATACAATCTCGTCTGACTTGTAATGGCGTTCATACAAATGCTGTGAAAGATTCCTTCTCTCGTTTCGTGTAAGGTTTTCAAACAATTCAACTTCTGAGAGGAAGCGTATCAGATCTTTTTCCTCTTCAACCTTGTCTGTCTTCGGTGTGAAGAATTCTTTGAACTTCATTTAGATGCCCCCTTTTCATTGTTTCTGGCGGCTTTTAATGCTTTGATGAATTTTATGAGCCATAGGATAAATAATGTCAATAAAGCTATACTTGCAATCAGTGCACCCCATATTCCAAACATGCTGAGTGTTGTCACGATGACCCCCGCAAGGCAGATGCCGACAAGTATGCAAATTATTGCAGGTAAGAACTTTATGCCGAAAACGTATGCTGCAATGCTACCTGTCCATGCACCGGTTATAGGCAAAGGGATCATAACAAAAAGTATCAATCCAAGAGATTCATATTTTTTAATGACAGCACCCTTTCTACGTGTACGTGCAAAAAGCCATCCGAAAAATTTCTTGAATAGAGGCACCTTTTGAAGTAGATCGAGCCCGAATTTCAGGATAAGTAAAATGATCGGAATGGGAATAAAATTTCCTGCAACACCAAGAAGATATGCCTTCCACCAAGGCATTTTATAATGATGTATCGCCCATGGTATTGCACCACGGAGTTCAAAGATCGGCAGCATTGCCATAGACATAACGATAACTTCGTCGGATAGATTCTTGTCTTTGAAATACTGTGAAAACTTCTGCTGCTTCACCGGTTCCTCAGGTGGTTCATCGCAACCAAGTGCCACAGGTATACTTATAAGCACGATCATCACTAAGATAATAAACTTTATTTTTACCATCCCTGCTCTCCGATCAAAGGTACAAACTGACATCCGCCAAAACCCTCTTTCTTTATTTTCCCTTTTTCTTTGTGAATACATACCAAATCCTGAATAAATCTGCTTCCCACAGGAATGACCAACCGACCTCCCTCTTTGAGTTGTGAAACGAGGGCATCGGGTACATTTGGAGCTGCCGCAGAAACAACGATCGAGTCAAACAAAATTTCTTTCTCCTCGTCAGACTCCGGTATCCATCCTTTTGTGCCGTCTCCCTGTTGAATACTGATATTCGTGTATCCCAGTTTTTTTAGTAATACGTGTGCTTTTTCTGCAAGAGATGGAATTCTTTCGATTGAATACACTTTTTCGGCGACCTCGGCAAGTAGGGCAGTTTGATAGCCGGATCCTGTGCCGATTTCCAGCACAATATCCTCTTCTGAGAGTTTCATGCAATTAAGCATGAGTGCAACCATGTATGGCTGCGAAATGGTCTGTCCTTCACCGATGCACATTGGACCGTCACTGTAGGAATAATGATGCGAACCAGAAGGTATGAATAGGTGACGCTCTACTTTTCTGAATGCTTCCAGAAGCCGACTGTCAGTAATACCCCGAGCTTTTATCTGGTGCTCAACCATGCTGATTCGTTGTGCTTCGTAATCCATCTATTTAAATTATTATTATATGAGCAGGTTCTTTTCTATCCACTCTTTGATCTGTGGAAAGGAAGAATACTTGGTCATATCAATCGTGATAGGTGTAATCGAAACGCTGTTTTGCTGAACTGCATGAAAATCAGTTTCCACTCCACCTGTCCAATCAGGTGTCTGCCCTCCGATCCAATAATAGGGACGTCCTCGGGGATCATGACGCTCTTTAATAAAATCACTGTACACACGGTGTCCCAGTCTAGTAACTTTAAAACTATTCACTTCTTTCAAAGGAACTGGTGGAAGGTTTATGTTGAGAATCGAATTATCAGACATGATTGAGGTCAGGTCATTTTCCAGCATGTGAAGCAGAATCTCGGCACCATCTTTAAAATCACCTTTGTCTCGAAAGCCCATAGAAACTGCAAGCGCAGGAAGTCCGAGATTCATTGCCTCTATTGCTGCAGCAACAGTGCCGGAATAAAGTATGTCTTCACCCATATTTGGACCATTGTTAATTCCCGATATCACAAGATCGATTTTATCTTTTATGATCTTATGTGTCGCAAGGATAACGCAATCGGTTGGCGTACCGTCAACTGCATATTTATCCTCTTTGATCTTAAAAATGCGTAAAGGATGGTGAATCGTTAGAGAATGTGAAGCAGCACTTCGTTCTCTGTCTGGGGCTACAATCGTTACATGGTATTTTCTGCGTAATACTTTCGCGAGTTCACCAATTCCTTCTGCAAATACGCCGTCATCATTTGTTAATAGAATATTTTTCATAGATTATCAGTGATTAAAAGCCACAGTTTGCTGTCAATATTATTGAAGAATTGAGAATATATCAAATCCACAATTTATGATTATACTTACTTTTCTTGACTCCAACAAAGTCGAATTGATGTGTTGAAAAAATTGTATTATAAATCCATTATTCTAACTTATGAAAGGAATTTCTAGTGGATAAGATCAAAGAACTCGAAGAAAAAGTTCGCAATTCCTCAGGTGAAGAGAAAGTAAGATATTTGAACGATCTAGCATTCTCATTTTATAATCATGACCCAGAAAAGACTGAGAAATATGCAATGGAAGCTCTTTCTCTTGGTGTTGAATTAAATGCATCCGAGCAGATTGCCCGAAGTTACAATAACATTGGCATTTCATTCCATATAAGGGGTGACTATAAAAAGGCATTGCAGTATTATCATAAAGCCCTTTCAGCTTTCAAACAATTAGATTTAGATCATAAAGTTGCAGGTGTAAAGAATAATATTGGTGGCATTTATGAGAAGCAAGGAGATTTTGAAAAAGCTCTCAGGTATTACCTGAAAGCGCTAAAACTTTGGGAACAAGCTGACGAAAAGCATTATACGGCAGCAACATATAACAATATCGGAATTATTTATGAGAAGCAGGGAATGTATGATGAAGCGTTACACTATCACCAGAAATCTTTAAAAATAAAAGAAGATATAGGTGACGAGAGAAATATCGCAATTTCTTTATCTAATATTGGAGTTGTATATGAAAGACAAAACAAATCAGAGCTCGCTCTGGAATATCATCAAAAAGCATTGGCAATAAAAGAAAAACTGGGTGACCAGCGATCAATAGCTATCTCTTTTCACAATATAGCTAATATATTATTAAGTCAGGAACAATATGATACGGCACTCGAATATTGCCAGAAAGCTAGCAAAATTTTCACTGATATTAATGAATCGTATGGTCAGATAACTTCTCTAACAAGCCTTGGAATTGTCTTGGAAAAACTCGGAAAATTCACCGAAGCGGAAAAGCAACTCAAAAAATCCCTTGATATGGCTCGTGAGATAAAAGCGAAAGAATTGGAAATGAATAGTCTCAATTACCTGTCTGATCTTTTTGAGAACCAAAAAGATTATGAACAAGCACTACATTATCAAAGAGAATATTCTGTGCTTAAAGAGGAAATATTCAGTGAGAAAAAATCAAAACAGATCGCAGAAATGCGAACCAAATACGAGACCGATCAAAAGGAAAAAGAAGCTGAAATATATCGCTTGAAGAATGTAGAACTTGCAACTGCAAATGAAATGGTCAATATCAAAAACCGAAAACTCGAAAACCGTGAAAACCAGTTAAAGCTTGTTAATAAAATACTCAGGCATGATCTCATTAATAATCTTTCCGTTATCGATGCTGCCTTGAAGCTGTATAGAACTGACCACGATGAAAATCTATTTGTCGAGGCAACAGCTAAAGTTAAAAAAAGTATTGCATTAATCAATAAATTAAGAGTTCGAGAAGACGAAGTAACTTCTGAAGATCTAAAACTTATCGATTTTAATGAAATTATAAACAGGATAATCAAGCACTATCCGGAGATAGAATTCACAGTTGTCGGTCATGGTAACATACTGGCAGATGATGCGATTGACTCTGTTATCGATAATATTATTAACAATGCTGATATGCATGGTGAGACGTCCAAAATCGATATCTCAATAGCTTCTGAAAAAAGCATGAGTACTATTAAGATTGCTGATCAAGGTAAAGGTATACCCGATGAAGTGAAAGACAAGATATTTAATGAGGGTTTCATATATGGTGATAAAGGTAATACCGGTGTTGGTCTTTATATTGTTCGAGAATATTTGAAACAGTGGGGTGGGAGTATTACAGTTATGGACAATAAACCAAAGGGAATTGTTTTTACATTGACGTTAAGAAACTCATAATATAGTCAGTTTAGCAGCAACCTTTATATTTTGTAACATTAAACAACTACTTTATAATAACTGAAAATAAATATTATTTTATTTATTTTGTTGTATATTTACAACATTTTACTTGACATACTATACACAATTTGTTTTCAACACCTCCATGGAAATAAGAACGATATTCAATCGTATCGCAGTTTTACGAAAAGAGCGTGGACTCTCGCGAAAAGAGCTTGCGGATAAGATTGGAGTAAATTTTCAAACCGTTGGATATCTGGAGCGTGAAGAGTACAATCCGAGTCTCGATCTTGCATTTCGTATCAGTGAATGTTTTAATCTTCCTATTGAATTTATCTTTTCAACCAAACCAATGAAACCCCTCAGTGAAGAACTCATGAATCTTAGAAAAGGAATATAAAATGAATACACAAACCTATAGACATCGTTTTTCAGTTATATTGAATTACTTGGGGATTATATTAATGCTCATTATTTTCTATCTTGTGAAACTTCAGGTTTTGAAAGCTGCATTTTTGTTACTTGAAATACTGCCTTTATTCATTATTATTTTCAGTTTTCGAAACGCATTTATCAAAACCGGCATCTGGAAGATGACACACGCACCCGGCAAACAACTTGATGAGCGGGAGATGCAGGTTATTTTACATGCAACAAATATTTCATACAGTTTATTTGCAATCGTTGTTTTGATTGTTATCTATCTTTTTCTCTTATGCGGTTTTGGACAGATCGATGCAGTACTTGCAATATCAATTTTGTATATCGCGCACATTCTTCCGGCATCAATACTTTTATGGAATGAAAGAAACCATTCTCGCGATAAAGAGTAAAAGTTTATTAATTTTATTACTTGCAATATCAAAATATCGTATGTTGTCGTACTGATCAGACAAAAAATATTGAGATTGCAGGAATTTGGGAAGGCAAAGTTCAATTTACCGAATTCAGTATTTTAAATCATAAGTATGACCAGTATAGTATTTGTCTATTGAATGAGAATAAATAATATAAGTGTAAAACATAATAATCCTCTGAAGAAATAGTGGGATTGAAGAGACTTTCGGATTCATCGGGATGACCTCTGGTATTGGAATGTGTAAAAAAAAACTAATCTTGCTCAACTCCAATTTCTATGTATCCAAAATAAAATGGCGGGAGCGACGAGACTCGAACTCGCGACCTCTGGTGTGACAGACCAGCGTTCTCACCAACTGAACTACGCCCCCGCAGTGAGGATTGATTCATCGATCTGCAGAATGTGTGTCAAGTTTTTTGAAATCCCATAAAATATTTCTTTAATTGACTCATTTCAAACTCAAATTTGATTAAATATCATGCCAACTTAAGCAGTTTATTCTACTTGTGAAAAGAAAAATACAAACAACTATTTTTGTTGTGACTCAGAAACTTGACTGACACATTGCATTTGCTATCATTATCACAAAATCAAGGGGAGACCACTCATGAAAAAAGTATTACTTTTTTTTGTTTTGTTTGTTTTATTTTCAAGCAATCTTTGTGCAAACCAATACTATTCATTACATAGAAAAAATCCAAGAGCTTTTGGTATATTACCATCGATGAAAGAACTATCTCATCCGATAAAATATGAAAAAACTTTTGCTTACTCTTCAAAAAATCAACCTCAGATTGTACTTAATTTTGAAGGACTTGATAATCCAAACAATGTGCCGAATCCAGACACTCAAGGTGATGTCGGTCCAAATCATTATGTCCAGATCGTAAAAAGCTCATTTGGAATTTGGGATAAACAAGGAAATGTATTAGCCGGCCCAATCGACAACAGCCAGATATGGACAGCTATTCCGGGACCGTGGAACAATGAGGTGCACACCGACCCAATCGTCCTGTATGATGGTATCGAAGACCGTTGGCTTATTACAAGTATGGTGTATGATATTCCAACAGTGTATTGGGAGCTCATCGCTTTATCGCAGACTCCCGCCCCTACTCAGGGGTGGTATTGCTGGGCTTATGAGTTTGATGTCATGCCCGATTATCCTAAATTTGGCGTGTGGGATGATGCCTATTATATGACTATCAATGATTTCTATATCGATGCCTCATACAACTCGACTTTCGAAGGACAGACTGTTATGGCATTCAATAAAGAAGATATGATTACCGGAATAAGTGATCCAGACAATGTTCTTTTTCACTTTGATCCTGTCAGAGATGAGTTCTATCTAAGTTTGTCAAACCTGCTCCCAATGAATTTGGATGGACCAATGCCTGATCACGATGTGCCCTATTTTCTTGTCTGTGTGAAGGATAATGCCTGGGGTTTTAACACAGATCACCTGCAGATATGGCAATGTGATGTGGATTGGGATCATACTGCTTCAAGCACGATGACGTTATTCCAGGAAATAGAAGTTGATTCCTTTGATACGATCACTCCAAACATGAATTACGTTCATCAACCCGGGACCGGCACCCGAATTTTCTCCATGAATGATAGGTTGATGTTTCCACTTCAATATAGACACATTGATGGAAAAGATATTCTTATGGCGAATCATACTATCAACATGGGAAACGATATTGCTGCTGTACGCTGGTACGAGTTGAATAGAGTAGATTCTCTTTGGACAATCCATCAACAGAATACATATAATCCCCCAGACGGTTTGAGCAGGTGGATGGGAAGCATTGCAATGGACAAATACAAAAATATTGCTCTTGGATATAGCATTTCTGGCGATGCTGTATATCCATCTATTCGTGTAACCGGAAGAAAAAATAGCGATCCATTGAATGAGCTCACAGTTGATGAGATCGAAATTGTAACAGGAGGTGGAAATCAAATGACAAATACGCGCTGGGGAGACTACAGTATGATGTCTGTTGACCCTGTCGATGATCTCATATTTTGGTATACGCAGATGTATCTACCAGTTAGTGGGGCATTTGCATGGTCAACTCGCATTACTTCATTTATGATCAACACAGAAATATCAGTTCTTCCGGATCAACTGGTTTTTGAAACCATCGATGATTGCATAAACGGCAAGGAAACGATACTCTTCAACCTTTCATGGGATGATATTCTTATCGATAACATTCCTCAAAGTGGAATATTTCCCGGGACTGATGTCACGTGGTTTATCGAACCATGGACAATACAACTTCCCTACCTGCTGGAAACAATGAACACCTTACCATTGAAGATCAAGATTGATCCGGGTACTACAGAAATGGGTTATGTGGTAACAGAGATTCCCATTCTTGCAGAATTAAAAGACTATACTATTACTCTACAGGTACAGGATAGTCTCGTTTCTAACGATCCAGCAATGGAATTTTTTAATGAGATTTCAATATTTCCCAATCCATTTCAACTGAACAAAGATTCTCAGAACTATCTGAATATTTCTTTCAATACCATAGACAATGATAATATTTTTTTTTCTCTGTTCAACATAAAAGGACAATTGATTAATTCACAATCATATAATATTGAATCCTCAGGTGACCATCAGATAAGCATACCACTCGATTTGATGACACTAAAACCAGGCATGTATTTTTTACATTGTACGCCAGATCACGCACCAGCTATTTTCAAAAAGTGCATAATTTTTTGAGAAATGCAATTCAAAAAAAAGAACTTGACGCAAGAAACATGGCTTAGAGTTTTAATAGTATTAATTTCAGGGAGTAAGACATGCGAAAATTTGGAATTTTAGTAATAATCCTTGCACTTATATTCGGGTGCACATCTGAGAAAAAAACCACAAAGATCGAACTGGAATTCTGGCACGCAATGGGCGGTCCTCTTGGTGATGCCCTGGCGATATTAGTAAAAGAATTTAATGACACACATCCTAATATATTCATCAATGATATCAATATGGGTAATTACACTGCTCTATCCCAGAAACTCATGGCAGCAATAGTGGCAAACACGCAGCCCGATCTTGCTCAGGCATACGAAGCATGGATCGCAAAATTCATTGATGGAAACGCACTTGTTCCTATCGAGAAATTTATAAAAGGACCAAATGGGCTTTCTCAGGAAGAACTAAATGACTTCTATCCTGTCTTTATAAAGAGCAGCACCTTCAATGATACGATGTATGCATTCCCTTTCAATAAAAGTGTACGGGTGATGTATTATAACAAAGATATGTTCTACCGCAACGGGCTGGACATCGACAAACCGCCTGCAACCTGGGATGACTTCCTTGCGGTTGGGAAAAAACTCACCCAGGATAGGGATGGTGATGGCAAACTCGATCAGTGGGGAACAACCTTTGCGACCAATGCATGGCAATTTGAAAACTGCCTTTTAGAAGCAGGTGGACAGATCATGAACCAAGACCTGTCAGAACCTCTTTTCAACAGTAAGTACGGGGTTGAAGCAATGGACTACCTGTCAGGACAACTCAATAAATCAAAGATCGCTTACCTTTCAACCGGTTATGACGGACAGAATGATTTCCTTGCAAGCAAAGTAGGGATGGTAGAAGGATCGAGTGTGTCCATGGTGTATCTCCATAAAGGTGGCATTCCCTTCAATCTCGGTATGGGCGCAGTTCCCTATTTCCGCACCAAAAAGAGTCTTGTCAGTGGAACAAATATTGTGATATTCAAGAATGACACAGATCCGCAACAAAAGAAAAAGCAGGAAGCTTGCTGGGAATTCATAAAATGGTTTACCAGCCCCAAGCAAACTGCGAAGTGGTCAAACCTGACTTATTACATGCCGGTCCGAAAAAGCGCTATCGAAGACGAGGAAACTCAAGCAAAATTCAAAAAATATCCCGGACTGAAAAGCGTGTATGATCAACTTCTATATGCAGAAGTGGAACCCCAAACCGATGCATGGTTCGAGACAAGAAAACTTCTCGAAGAGCAGGTCATTGAAGCAGTGTTTAGAGGTCAGATCAGTGCACAAAAAGCGCTTGATAACCTTGCCGATAAAATGAGAGAGATATTGAAAGACGAATAGGTAAACCTTCCGAAATCATATCTTTTCACGAGAATAATGGCGTAGCAACCCTATGATATTCTTCGGTTGATACGGCGGAGGTGCAGGATGTCGTAGAAGACGTTAGAGAGTTTAGAATAGCATTATAAAAAAGAAAAATTTGACAGAAAAATTATAAATTACCATAAAAAAGTATAATGAAAAGGGATAAGCATGGAACACGGAAACTTTTTATCGAAATTTGTCACAAGAAGGACAAACCATGACATAGCTAACTAAAATATAAATATCGCATCTCTTATTTGTTCTACTTGTAAAATCGCCAATTTTATGAACACCAGAACTGGTAAGAAGGATGCGTCCCCTGTGGGGCGCACTTTCTTGCGTCTTGGTGTTCTGGTATGGCGATACCCACAAGTGAGGCGTAATGATTGTTGCGTCCTTTTTATATTCAGAAAAAAATCGGATGATAAAATGAAAGAAAAAAAGGAAACAAAAAAAATTATGAAAGGATGGATTAAGAATGATTAAATTAAAGAAAACCACAAAGAGGTTAAATTTAATTAATGAAATAATAAAAAAAATGAAAGAACATGATATTTTCAGTGAGTCTGTTAGTAGAAAAACTAATACAGAAAATATGATACAAAAATCTGTATTTTCAATGTTAGACAAAAGGTTGCCAGAAATAATTTCAAAAAATTACGGTATAACTGAGAGAAATGCAAGGAAACAAATAAAATATAATTTTATATTCGAGAGTAAAACAATTAAACCAGTGCCAAGTTTTAATTTTTTTGCAACGAATCACCGACCTGATGCAATATTGGAACTCAGAGATATTAGAATTGCATTTGAAATAAAAAAAGGAGAAAAGGGTAATTCGATTAGATCTGGTATTGGACAATCTATAGTGTATAGTACACAATATGATTTTGTTTTATACTTTTTTGTTGATACTACACCTGGATGTGACATCAATAGTTCTAAACATGGCGACAAGGAAAAAGAACTAATTAAATACTTATGGGATAACTACAACATAAGATTTTTTGTTGTGTAAAGAATGGAGGAATAAGATGAAAAAAACTAAAAAGACAGTAAAAGTTTGGAGAACAACCAAATTAATATTAACAGTTATTTGTTTACTAATTACTTTGCCATTATTAGCTGATAATTATACTCTTAGTTTCGATGGTGGAGCTGATGAAGTTGAGCTTCCTTCATTGGTTTTAAATGGATTAAATGAGTTTACTTTTGAAGCATGGTTTTATGCTGATGGTAATCAAAGTGGTTATTCAAATATAATACAGCATGATGGTAATTCTTACAGATTTTATATTCGATATAATGCCGGGATGGACAATTTTACATATGCACTAAAAATGAATTCAGCCCCAACTTCGCAAATTGTTATTGATGCACCAACTCCAAATAATTGGCATCATGTAGGATTTACATATGATGGGTCCAATGCAATTGCGTATTTAGATGGAGAAAATGTAGGAAATGGTACAGGAATAGGAACATACTATTGCTCAGGAATTGTATATTTAGGAAATTTTGAAAATGTAGAAGGATTTAGTGGTAACATAGATGAGGTAAGAATATGGAATACAGCTCGTACCGAACCTGAAATACAGAGTGATATGTTTACAGAACTTGTTGGGAATGAAACTGGTTTATACGGCTATTGGAATTTTAATGAAGGAACGGGAAACATTGCTTATGATTCAACAATAAATGGGAATGACGGCACAATTTATGGAGCAACCTGGAGCACGGATACACCTTTTAATATTATAGCCAATTTCACTGCAGACAAAATTTCCGGCTATGTTCCCTTAACTGTAAATTTTACTGACCAATCAACACCACCAGATTCTGTTATTTCTTGGGAATGGGATTTTGATAATGACGGAGTGATCGATTCCTACCAGCAGGATCCTTCTTATACATATGCTGATACTGGAAGTTACACTGTTTCACTTACTGTCACTGATGTAAATGATTCAACTGATACTGAAACCAAATTAGATTATATCATAGTTTTTGAAGAGCAAAACTACTCCGTTAGCTTTAATTATATGGACGGATATGCTTCATCAGATGCTTCATCCCAAACTATCTTCCAGAATGTATCTTCATTTACAGTAGAAGTATGGTACAAAAATCCAGGTATTGTATCTGGACCAAACAGTGGCTATACAAGTTGGGGAGCTATTATAACAAATTATAGGCGTCTGGATGGTGGTGATCCCTACAATAATTTTGCTCTCTATATGCATTCAAATGTTCAGCCAAATCCAGGTAAAGTTTCATTTCTTGGAGCCTTGTCTAATGAACAACTGGATGATGATGAATGGCATCATATTGCTGGTGTATATGATAATGATAATGGAATAGCGTATTTATTTGTTGATGGTGTATTAAATGATTCTAATAATGCTTCAGATGACTTTTTAAGCAGTTACAATAAGTTATATATCAATAACTGGGCACCGTTTGCTGGCGAATCTCATATGGATTGTGATGTAGCTGCCGTTAGAATTACAGATGGTGTGCGATATCAATCAAATTTCAATCCCAGCTTTCCGTTGACACCAGAAAATAATTCAATTGTTGCATTGGGCTTTTGTGCAGGTGGTGGAACTGTTCTCAATGATTTATCCGTCAATGGAAATAATTTTACACTTTACGATGGTTACACCTGGAATACTGATGTACCACCTATTGAACAAGAGATGCTATCATTGCCAACAGATGTATCTGGTGCTCCGGGGTCATCAGTTTCAATACCATTAACATTTAATAATACTGATAGTGTTGGAATTGAAGGCATTGAAGCAACTATATCATTTGATGAAACTATATTAGGATTTATGAGTGCTACTTTATCTGGGGGTGTATTAGAAAATGAAAATTATAGTATTCAAGCGAATGCAATATCTGACAGTGTAATTTCTATCTGGATATATGCAAATGGCGAGCTGTTTAATGGTGAAGGTGTAATTGCATTTATTGCGTTTAATGTTGATCCTAATGCAAATTGTGGTCAAACAACTGTTTTAGAATTTACTCAATCTGTACTAAACGAAAACCCCATAAATGCTGATAATGGTTTGTTCACTGTTGCTATGAATGCCTCATTATCTTTACCAACAGATATTAGTGCTTCCAACGGTGATTCTGTTTCTATACCTCTAATTTTAGAAAATCCGGATTGTATCGGATTAGAGGGAATTGAAACAACAATATCATTTGATGAAACCATATTAAACCCAATAGGGGCAACATTAACAGGTGGCGTGTTAGAAAATCAGAATTATGGAATTCAGATAAATATAGTTGGTGACACTTTATTAACAATTTGGATCTATGCCAATGGTGACTTGTTTACAGGCGATGGTATAATATCATTTCTAAATTTTGAAGTCGATCCGAATGCAATAAATGGTCAGACATCTGATTTGAATTTTACATTTGCGGAAATAAATGAATATCCGGTTGATACTACAAATGGTTTATTCACTGTTGTTGGCATATATGATATTTTTGGTAATATTGTTTACTTTAGTAATGATAATCCGATTGAACATACCCTTGTTAATTTTGATAATTCCAAATATCAAGCCTTTACTGATCCAGATGGTGATTATGAATTTTTAGAGATTCCGTATGGGAATTATATTAGTTTCGCATCAAAAGGAGATGACCTGGGTGGATTGAGTAGTATGGATGCTTCAAGAATAGCTCGTTATGGTGTAGGATTGTACAGTCTTACGGATTATGAAATAATTGCGGCTGATGTAAGCTTGAATGCAACTGTATCACCATTGGATGCTTCACGAGTAGCACGTTATGGTGTAGGACTTATAGACGAATTAAATGATGATAATATTCATTGGGTTTTTTCTGCTGATTCAGTTGATAGTTCGTATTGGCCACCAATAAATTATGAAACATTTAAATATTATACACCTCTGAACACAAATATGACTGATGAAGACTTTGTTGGTGTACGGCTTGGAGATGTTACTGGAAATTGGGCACCGTCAAAAAAGAAATTAATAACCGGAACAAAAGATATTTGGGCTACATTACCCGAAGTGACAGGAGCACCAACTGATACCGTAACAGTACCATTAGATGTATTTGGTTTAGAAAATCTTGAAGGAATGGACATTACGATAACCTTCGATGAACAAGTGATTGATGCACTCGGTGCAACACTTAATGGTGGCATACTGGAAAATGAAAACTTTGGATATCAAGTAAATACAAATGTTGATAATGAAATAGTATTATGGATTTATGCTTTAGGTGATCCATATTCAGGAAGTGGAACTGTTGCTTTCATTGATTTTGAGGTAGTTGGAGCAGTAGATGATTCAACCGATATTAACTTTACTCAGTTCGATGTGAACGAAGTTGATCATTTAGATAACACTGAAGATGGTTCATTGATGGTTGTACCATATAGCATAAATGGGAGTGATATTCCAAAAGAAATATTCCTTGGTCAGAATTATCCAAATCCAGTAAAGACTAATTCTGAAATATATTTTGGATTAAATAGAAAATCTGATGTTGATATTAGTATTTACAATTTGAAAGGACAATTAATTGAGATGGTTATTCAAGGTAGTTTTGATCCAGGATATCATTCAGTTAATTATTCAATAAAAAATCTACCTAATGGTATTTATTTCTATAAAATGAGTGTTAATGGAGTTGATAAAGAAATTAAGAAAATGATAATACAAAAATAGTTGGATATTCGATATTCCGTGTTGGATATTGGACATTCTGAATTTAGGTATATTTACTAAATCAACTCACTTAAAACTCGAAAAATCCTTTTCTCTCTACTTCTCCCACCTATCAATTGAAAACACCGGCTTATTCTCAAAGGTATCATGTCCCACAAAAATGATGTAAAGCCAGTCACCTTTTTCAAATTGCAGTTCATAATACTTCTTTCCATTTTCCACTTCGACCGTGAATTTTTTACCGAGTTTCTCTTCATAAAAAAGGGGCACTTTCTCATACTCATCAATAGTAAGGATAACCTGTGCCTGCATTGGTTCACCGGGAATTTGGTCATCACGCAATGGTGTAGTAATATCTGCAAGCACACTATTCGGATATATTGGGATATCCATAAATTTTTCCAGTTTTACAAGTTCATCGCTTCGCGCAGGTAATTCCTTTTCTTGCTGTACTTTTTTTGAACAAAAAGATAGAAAAATAATGAGTATTGCACAAAATACTGCAACGAATATTCTACTGATTTTCATTGCTCCCCCAAGATTTTTTTGGATTGATATATTTACATAATGGAATGTCAATTTTTTTGATTACATCTTTATACAACAAGTCGTATAATTGTTTTAATACTACTCTCTTCATCCCATTCCTTTCTTCCAAACTATAAAAGTTTATTTCTTAGTCGATCATCGTTATCACATTTTTGTTGGTGCAGAAATACCCAGCATAGTGAGACCGTTTTTGATCACAGTCTGCACTGCCTTACACAGGAACAAGCGTGCGAGAGAAAGCTCTTTGTATCTGTTATTAATAATTTTATATTTCTGGTAATATCTATGAAATTCTCCTGCGAGATCTATCAAATATGAAGTGAGAAGGTTCACGTCATAGCTAGAACTGATATGTGCAATAAGTTCGGGATATTTCATAAGATTGCGGATGATGTCCAATTCCTCTTCGTGGCTGAGGCGTTGCAAGTATTCCGGCTTGAAATCTGTTACTTTGAGCTTTTCTGTTCGGGCATTCTTCTCAATACTCGCAATACGTGCATGCGCATACTGTACATAATAGACCGGATTTTCAGCAGTGCGTTTTTTCGCGAGTTCAATGTCGAAATCAAGAGGTGTATTCGATTTTCTCATCAAAAAGAAGAAACGCGCTGCATCCGAACCGACCTCTTCGATAAGCTGCCGTAATGTTATGAGTTTCCCTTCTCGTTTGGACATCTTAACTCTCTCCTCATCGATGAGAATATTTACATGCTGCAACAGGATGAATTGCATAAGCGAAGGTTTATATCCAAGGATCGCAATACCTGCTTTCAGTTTTGGAATATGCCCATGATGGTCGGGACCTAGTATATCTATGATGCGGTCAAAGCCTCTTTTATACTTCGTAATATGATAGGCCAGATCAGGAACTAGATAGGTCACTGTGCCGTCTGAACGCATGATGACGCGGTCTTTTGAGTCACCAAACTCACTACTGCAAAGCCATACTGCCCCATCCTTATCATATATCTTTTCAGTCTCGGACAGATACGCAAGCACATCCTCGACACTTCCCTTTTGCCGCAATTCATTCTCCGAGATCCAGTTATCGAAGTTCACCTTAAAAAGTGCGAGGGTATCTTTCTGGTCATTGATGAGAATATCGAGAGCAATATCACGGATTCTTTCACCTTTATCTTTTTTAGAAAGTTGATGAAGCGCGACTCCCTCAGTTTCCAGTATTTGAGTAGCTATATCGGTAATATATTCCCCTTTATATCCCTCTTCCATTTCTTCGACCTGTATTTCCTCAAGGCGGTTCATCTCATTCTCGATCGACTCAACAAGTAACTCGATCTGATGTCCGGCGTCGTTGATATAGTATTCTCTCTCAACATTATAACCCTGAGAAAAGAGAATATTCGCAAGGGAATCTCCAAAAGCTGCAGCTCGGGCATTAACAACATTGAGCGGTCCTGTTGGATTTGCACTAACAAATTCGATAAGAACTCTTTTCCCAGCACCACGTTCGTGATTTGTTCCGAATTTCAATCCGAGTTTATTGATATCCTGAAGTGTTGAAAAAATAATCTTATTGGCAACGTGGAAATTTATAAAGCCCGGTTTCGCAGCTGTTACTTCAGAAAACATAGGATCGATACTCAGCTGACTCGCAAGCTTTTTTGCAATGGACATTGGAGGTTGTCCGATTTTCTTTGCAAGACTCAGCGCAACATTGGTTGCATAATCACCGTGATTTTTATGCTTGGGGTATTCAACATTTATTTTGGATTTAGGAGGAGCCTGCAGTTTCAGTTCTTTCAGCGCATCCCATATTTTTTCTTTGATTATATCTATCAAGGTCGCCTCACTTATGATTCCTGAATATTTTTTCTTTTACGAACCAGTTCTTCCCAGAGATCTTCAAGTTTATAGTAATCCCTGGTTTCCTTATCAAAAATATGCATAACTATGACCCCAAAATCGATCAGGATCCACATACCGTTTTCCAACCCTTCTTTATGATGAATGAGAATATTGTTCTTTTTAGCTTCTTCAATCACATACTTCCCTATTGTACGCGTATGAATATCTCCCTCACCGCTGCAAATAATGAGCCGATCTGTCAGGTCGGACGTCCCTTCAACGTCCAAGATGACGATATTTTCAGCTTTTTTATCCCGCGCAAGCTGGGTGATGAAGTCGAGTTTTTCTTGTGTTGTCGTATCTTTCATATACAATTATAATCCAAAAATTTTTTTATAATCCTTTCCTATGATTACGGTAAAATCATAGATAGAGAGCTCATTTATTTGCCTATATATCTTTTTAACAGGCACCTCTTTATATAAAATATCGAATTTCTCGTAATTCATATGCCTGATGACGATCACTGTTTTTTCATAAAGAAATTTCTCTGCATTGTCAAAAGACAGGACATCAAATCCCTTTTCGATAAGAACATTCCTGACAACTCGAGCCAATCCCTTCTTCCCGCATCCATTGAGTACTTGCAAGGTGATTTCATTATGTGGAATTGGTTCGGTATCCTGTTTTGCTTCATCCGGTAGAGTCCTTAAAAGTATCGTCAGGCATAGATATAGTATATTTAGAATAAAAAAAAAGCCAAGAAGATTTTTAGGAATTTCGAGAGTTTAAGACTCATATGTATCAAAAACTTTTTTCAATTTTTTATACGCTTCTTCCATGTTTTCGGGAATAACCCGCGTATTACCAAGTGTCGAGACAAAGTTCGTATCTCCTATCCATCGTGGTACCACATGAATATGAAGATGATCGGCAACGCCTGCCCCTGCAGCTTCTCCAAGGTTCATGCCAATATTCAGTCCATCAGGATGATATACTTCGGTGAGGACTCGTTCACAAAGTCTGGTCATTGTACCGAGTTCACACAGCTCTTTATCGGTCAGCTCCTGCAATCGGTCAACATGTCTGAATGGAACGATCATAAGGTGTCCATTGTTGTACGGATACAAATTCATGATGATGTATGTAAGTTTACCTCGCTTGAGAATAAGATGTCCTTTGTCATCATCAGCTTGAGGTTTATCACAGAAGATACAGCCACCCTCTTTTTCGCCGAGGATATAATCAAGACGCCAGGGAGAATAGAGTTTTTCCATATATTTATGTTCGTGCAATATACTCTTTTTCAAGTTCCTGCAACTGTTCTTTTGAGTTTATACCAGCCACTTCGATGGGATCGTGAACTTTCACAGCTGCGATCTGTTTTCCATCCTCCTTAAATAATTCAAGCGCATCGGTAAGATACATCTCGTTCTGGGAATTAACCTGTCCAATCTTGGGCAGGACAGAAAAAAGTTCCTGAGCATCAAAGCAGAAAATGCCTGTATTGATTTCATTTATTCTTTTTATTTCCTCTGAAGCATCTTTATGCTCAACGATCTTCTCTACATAGCCCTTCTTATCGCGAACAATACGCCCATATCCTGTCGGATCTTCAAGATCGACGGTGAGGACGGTAGCAACCGCGCGTTTCTCTATATGAACTCTAATAAGATCTTCGATTGTTTCTTTGGTCAGCAAAGGAACATCACCGGGCATGATTATGACTGTTCCATCAAAATCCTTAAAGAAATCCCTTGTTACATACACTGCATGCCCTGTTCCAAGCTGTTGTTTCTGTTCCACAAAGGTGAGGTTATCAAAACCAGACAGGCATTTCTGTACGACTTCTTTTTTGTATCCTACAACCACAATGAGTTTCTCGGGATTGAAATATTCTGCAGTGGTTACAACACGTTCAACCAGCGGCTTTCCGGCAAGAAGATGTGCAACTTTTGGCAGGTCGGATTTCATGCGAACACCCTTGCCTGCTGCTAAAATGATTATCGATGTTTCTTTTTTCATATTGCTCAATCTTGGAGCAGTTTTTTTATGTCACCTAGTAAATTGTCAAATTGTTTAGGGGACTTCAAGAAATTGATATTATTGGTATCAACCTTGAGGATCGGGCATCCTTTATGGGTGGAAACATACTTCTCATACGCTATTGAGAGATTGGCAAGATAGTCCGGCTGGATGTTATGCTCGAATGAACGATTTCGGTAATGAATACGATCTATTATTCGATCGAGGTCAGCATAAAGATAGATTATCAGATCGGGTTGGACCAGTTTATCATTGAGTATGGTAAAGAGTGCTTTATACATCGCGAGTTCTGCGTCACCCAGTGTAAGATCAGCAAAAATACTATCCTTCGTGAACATATAATCACTCACGATATTCGTCTGGAAAGCATCGATCTGGAAGTACTTTTTCATTTGACGATACCTGCTCAGGAGGAAGAACATCTGTGTCTGAAATGCCTTGCCTTCGATATCGTCGTAGAATTCAGCAAGAAATGGATTTTCCTCGACTACTTCGAGAATGAGCTGTGCCTGCAGTTCCTCTGCGAGTATTTTTGCCAATGTCGTCTTCCCCACACCGATAACTCCCTCGACTGCGATGTGCTTATTCTTTATCATTATCATTTAGTTCTTTCATTGATTTTTTTAATTCAGGATGTATGAATTGAGGTTTTAGTTCGTTCATAAGATGCTTCAAAAATTGTCGATTCATGAATTCGGGATGCGGAATTCTCAGTTCATGTGTATCTATGACTTTTTTATCAAAAAAAAGTATATCAAGATCAATAGTTCTCGGTCCCCATTTTTCTCGTCGAACTCTTCCTAATTTTTGCTCGATACTGAGCAGCGTATTCATGAGTTCTTCAGGATTCATGTCTGTATCACATTGCACAATGCAATTAAGGAAATCGGGTTGATCGCTCTTTCCAATTGGAGCTGTTTCTATGATAGTAGAAATGTGTTTCACTGAAATTCTCTTTTCATCTCTTAACGCCGAAATAGCTGAGTCGATAAACTGTTTCCTATTCCCGAGATTCGAACCCAAACTAATAAAAATATTTTCGAAGGCTGCTCCTATTATTTTCTTTCTCTCTGCATTTCAAGCTCGACATAATCGAGTGTACCATTGATCGGTACTGCAATTTTTCTTACTTTTAGTGATACTTTCTGAACGAGTAAAAACTTCTGAAGTATGGCATCGATGATCTCATTTGCCAGTTTTTCGAGAAGGTGATATTTATAGTTCTCCACATGTTCTTTAACTACTTCAAATATCTGGGTATAATCAATTGTATCATGGAGGGATTTTACTTGTGAATCAAGTTTCGGATCACTGGAAACTGTCACATCGATCGCAAATCGCTGACCTAATGTACGTTCTGCTTCATGCAGTCCATGATAGCCGTAAAAGATCATATTTTGTAATGTTATTTTCATGATATGTCCAATTATTTTGTTACTCAAACATTTCTATTTCTAATTTACAGATTTTATAATAGCCACCATCTTGGGCTGGATCAACGCTTTTTTCTTAATCTGATTATCGATCAGTTTGACCACAACAAATGCAACTGCAACCGAGACTATAGAAAGAAGGATAGAGAGATTCTCGGAAATTCCGAATGCGCTTTTAAACAGAAAATATGATCCGATCAGGAAAATGATAGGTAATATAAAGACAAGAAAGGAACTCAAAATGCGCATTTGGGGATTTATCTCAAATTGAATGTCATCGCCAATTTTTGCTCCAAGATCATTTTTTATTGTCAGCTTCGTTACATCTCCCTCTTTATGAAAACAGAATGCCTTTAGTTTGCACGTATTACAAGCTTCAGAACGAGAAAATTCAATGATTGCATTTTCCTTCTGAATGTCGACAACTTTACCCACATCAGTAGGTGTGTCGTTTTCAAGGCTCATATAATATTAGAAATGATATCCCACTGATAGTTGATGAATGAAACCGAGTTCCCCGTATGAATTTACTGCGTAATCAAATTGATAATCCTTCCAGCTGAAACCAACCCCAGCAGAAATTCCGGACAGAAAATCTATGCCTGAGCCGACCTTCCAGTCACTTGCATTCGTACGATATCCTGCTCGAACAGTGAACTTATTCTGGAATGTTGTTTCAAGACCGATGGTACCATAGAAATTCGTATGCATAGGTTTATGAACATCCAAAGCAAGCACACCAGTATTGAGTTTATATGCCAAACCTAATGAGAATGTAAGCGGAAGCTTTTCCTTTTCCTGGTCGAATTTTGAAAGTTGCATGCCAAGATTTCTTGCAGCAAGACCGATCTTCAAACGTGGATTCGGAGACTGATGCAGGATACATACGTCAGCTGCTACTGCCTGTGAGGAATATTCATCGATAGTTTCTGAAATCACTTTAAGGTTGACTCCCCAGTTTATGATCTCAGAAAGGTATTTCCCGTAGGATACCCCAAGCATGACATCGTATGAGCCGAAGGTTCCGAGATCGACAAGATTCTGGTTCCCATCGATACCTGTCTTAGGAATACCGCCAACACCCATGAATTTTGAGAAAACGGCAATGGTCGAACCTTCTTTCAATGGCATGGTATAGCTTGCAGCTCCTCCATTGTAACCGGCAAAATAGTTGATATATGTTACCTGGAGAAGTTTTGCTCTCACATTTGGCAGTCCGGCAGCATTCCAGAATGGTGCAAGTGCATCATCAGAAACAGCGGTAAATGAATTGCCCATACCAGCACCACGAGCACCCATCGGAATATTGAGAAAGTTGAACGCAGTTGTTCCGGCATCTTCACTTATCGCAAAGAGACCGGTCGTTATAGTGAAACTCATCACTAATAAAAAAAACTTTTTCATGTAGTTCCCTTTGTTAAACATGGCGTAAATTTCCTGGTAAGGGGTTGACTTGTCAAATTTATTTCAAACTGATTTCTCCTTATCATGAGTATCCCAACCAAATTATTGACAGTTTATTATGAGAACCAACAAATGATTTTTACGAGATTAAACGATAATTGCGGCATATTTATTTTAACCAGGAGTTTACATGAGTTTGATCGCTTTGCATTATGAACTGAAAGAAAAGATCGGTTCCGGTAACTTCGGCACAGTATATAGAGTAGAAGATATCGCTACAAAGAACATTCTCGCAATCAAGATCTTTGACAAGATACCTCTTGAAGACATTCGAGAAAAGATGGATCCCAAAGTGATGCGTGAGATCACAAAAATATCACACCCAAATCTTATAAAGATTTTTGACTACGGCATCTACCAGGAAAGCTTGTACTTGCTCTCCGAGTTCTATGAAAGCAAAGGATTGCAGAATTTTCATCTTACAAAGAGGAACAAACAAGAATTTTTTGATATCATTACACAGATATGTTATGCTCTTAACCATCTTCACAAGCATAATATCGTTCACAAGGATCTGAAACTCGAAAACGTTCTTTATAAGAAAGTTGAGGAAGATTTTCACGTCAAAGTATGTGATTACGGATTTAATAAAATCATTTCCCAAACAGACGCCTACCCGGAAGGCGAGGTTGTCAGTCTCCCCTATATTGCACCGGAACTTCTGCTAGGATCATATTTCAGTGCGCAAAGCGATTTCTATGCATTGGGTGTTATCATGTACTATCTCTCAGTCGGCACTTTTCCGTTTTCCAGGGAAGAGATCAAGCTCATGTCCGAGAAGAAAATTCCGAATATCATTCCTCAATTTCCAAGCAAGATCAATCCAGCAGTAGATAAAAAACTCGAAGACCTTATTTTTAATTTGATTGAATTCAATCCGGCTTTGCGTGTAAGTGATACCAAAGAAATCATACAAAATATCAACGAGATGCAGGAGAAAAAATATCCTCTAGCAATCGAACCTCCACTTGTTAAACAGATCGAAGCAAAGCAGTTCCGTTTCAGGGATCAGGATGTGATCACCCTTCGTGACCAGATCAATGAAGTGAAGAACAAAAAAGGTGAGATCATCTTTGTTACGGGTGAAAAAGGCGTAGGCAAGACCAGCCTCATGCAGTACATCAAATGGTATATTCTGTCTGAAGATTACCATGTGTTCTATTACAACTGCACCGACGAACATCGTGATCCATTCTTTATGTTATGCAAGGAAATATTCCTTTCACAGGATGAAAAAGGAAAACACTTTTTCGAACAATCCGCATCGAACAAATTCTGCGAATTTCTTTTTAAATCAGAAGAAAAATCACTCAAGATTATTGAAGATGAATCCGAGCTTTTGCGTGACTTCGATCTTGCGAGAGATTATATGTTCTGTTTCTCGGCAACAAAACCAATCGTGTTTTTCATTACAAGCATAGATAAGGTTGAACCGTCAACGATCCAGTTTCTCGAATACATCTCAAAAGACCTTGGCAACTATCCTATTGCAATAATCCTCAGTTCATACAATCCATATATTCTCGATCCGATCGAGGATGTTCACAGGATACATATCGAGCCCCTTTCGAGGGATGAAGCTTTTACGTTTATTCAGGAGACAATCGGGCAAAAATGCCCTGAACACTTCTGCAATCAGGTTTATAGGATCACAAACGGGAACCAGCGTTTCATTCTTGAATTAATAAGTCATTTGATAGGGAAAAAAATCATTCTCGATGATGACGATATCTGGCATTTTGACATGGATATTATGAATGTAGAACTTCCAAAAAAAATCCTATCTGCCATTGAAGAAAAAATCACATTAATACCTGATAAGATCAAGGGATTACTTTCTCAGCTTGCAGTCCTCGAAGTACCTTTATCCACACAGGTCATTCAGTACACACTTCAGATGAAAGATTCAAAAGACCTTTTCTTTTTCATCCAGGATGTCGAAAGTCTGGATATCCTTGTAAAAAATGATGACTACATTGAAGACGGTTATTATAAATTTGTGTATCCTGTACTAAAAGCCGAACTTGCAAAGGGAATAAGTACATCAGAAAAAAAGAAAATCTCGAAGCAGGTTATTACCTACTTCAAGTCCAAGGAAGTAACAAAATCAGCCATCATTGATGGAATAATTCATCATTGTGAAATAGCAGGAGACCATGAAGCCGAGATCCATTACCACCTACTCAAGACACAAAGATATAGTGAATCAAAGAATATTATTGCAGCGTGGAAATCATGTTACAAAGGATTGTTTAAATTAAATAAACTAAAAGAGCATCTTCGTGAAAAGACAATAACCGATTACCTGAAAGCTCTTTATCCTCTTAGTATTCTCCTCAAAAAGTGCGATATCAAGGAGATTTGCTGCCAGCAGTATTTGTCATACATAAAAAAAGATCCCGAACTCATGCTTATGAATGCACGCCTTAAAATGGCATGCCGGGAATTTTCTGCAGCTGAAAAAATGTTGGATGAACTTGAGAATTCGAATTTTTCGTATGATATAATTTCGCTTGAACTTGCACGCCTGGAGCTCTATAATTTCTCTCATGAGGAAGACAAAGCTCATGCAATCGTAAAAAATCTTTCGAATGAAAAGTTGGCACCTTTTCATGAAATAAACTACTTTCTCTTTAGCGGGGATTATTATTACTCGATCGGTGCGTATGAGCAAGCAATTGAGGAACTCAAAAAAGCCCAAAAAGTTGCAAAAACACATGAAGCTCCAATACGACTCGGGCGAATTCTGAAAGTCCTGGGAGATTCCTATAACATCCTCAATAAAGTCGAGAAAGCAGTTCAACATTACCAGGAAGCTTTTGAGGTCAGCACACGTGAAGGTGATATTCTGAACATAGCAAACGTTCTCTCCCACTGGGGTTTTCTCAACATGAAGCAGGGCTCGCTGAGGGACGGACTTGAAAAATCACAAGAAGCACTCTCGTATTTTAAGCACATCAACTTCTCATCAGGTATGGCGGAGGTCAACCTGAACATTGCCCAGACAAGCTTCAAGCTTGGAGATTTCAGGGATGCAGAACGATATTTCGAAACTGCTCTCACCATTGCGAAAAAATTGAAATACACCAAACTTATCAATAAGATTTACAACCGGTCGTCATTTCTGAAATTGCGTATCCTCCAACCGGCAAAATTCCTGGCTTTTCTCGATAGTCAATACGATAATTATTTCAAGCATGGTACAATTGGAAACATCAACTCCTATCTGAAAAATTACTGTTTCTGGCTCGTTATCTCAGGTAACTATGATGGTTTACGTGCTGTATATGAGCAGATCAAAGCAGAAAAAATTGATACATCACTTGAAAAAGAGTTTATGCTCCAACTTGAGGGATGGCTAGCGAGAGCAGACAAAAAATATGCACAAGCTGTAACAAATTTTAAAAAAGCCGGCACGCTTGCAAAAAAGAATCAAAATGAATATGCATTGATGATGTCCTACCTGAATATTGCAGACACCTGTCTTATCGCATCGGACAATAAACAGGCGGAGATATATTGCGAACAGGCACATGCGCTTGCATCAAAAAACGAATTCCTCCGATGGGATAATTACACACGCATTCTTCAATGCAAAATATTATTACGAAAACCAGAATTGAACCTCAGAACTGTTATCCGCAGACTCCTCAAAGCTGAAGTGATCGCAAAAAAAATGAAGGACTGGAGTTTGCAGTGTGAATCCCTTGTTCTTATTACACTTATCTATAGGACACTTCATATGAAAGCCCTGGAATACAAGTACAGGAGAAGATACAATCGCAAACTTGATGTCATCTGTAAGGGTCTTGATGAAGCAGATGTAAACAGAATGAGGAATCAATTCCATTACAATGCATTGCAATCTCCCCAACAATTACGAAAAGTTGTTTCCCAGCGCACCAATATATCACCATCAAAACTGCAGCATTACTTCTTTGATCTTCTGCATCTTACAAGTGTAAACCAGATCAGATTCTACTTAAAAAAATATATTCTTGAAGTAATTGGAATCGATAAATTCGGCTTCTTTCTTCACAATGCCCAAACAGCCGAGGGGGATTTCTGGATAAGTAAAAATCTGAAAAGATCAGATATTTCAAGTGTCCACCAGCGCTATTTTGATAAACTGAGAACCGAGTTGCAATGCCAGTATTATACGGTAAAAGATCAGCATTTCTGCCTGGTTCCCCTTGCCTTAAAAAATGAATTGGAAGGGATTGCCATCCTTGCAGACAGAGGTGAATATCCTTTCACCAAATCTGAGAAATTGATCATTAAACTCTCTGGATTTTACCTCACCATTATCCTCAAAAAAATTGGCGAATATGAGGAAGTGATCGAACAGCGGGAACAGCTTTCTAACCTGATCTCCATCAGCAGAGATATTTTGCAGATCATGAACCAGGAAGAGTTAAAAAACCAGATCACACTCAATGCCATAAAACTGTCCGGCGCCGAGCGTGGATTCTTTATCAACCTGGATGAGAATAATAATTTCGTTTTTAATGTTGCGCTTCTCAGTACCGGTGAAAAAATCGATAAAGATAATCTTAAGATAAGCAAAACCGTGCTGAAAGACGTGTATGAGTCACAAGTTGCACTTACTACTTTCGATGCTGTGGATGAAAAACGATTCGCAGATTCAGACAGCATTAAACGGCACGAACTCCGATCTGTTTATTGTGCACCCCTCTATGTGAATAATAATATTTACGGATTCCTTTACCTCGACAATCTGACCAGTGCAAGCAAGGTACTACGATTCAATGAAAAGCTTCTCGAGATATTTATCCTCATGGCAGAAACTGCGATCAAAAATACTCTGGATTATGAAAAACTCAGCGATGCGAACAAGGAACTTTTGAAGATCGATCAGGAACGCGCACAATTTATCAATATATCATCCCACGAATTTAATACCCCGATCCAGACCTTGAAAAGTTACATTTCCATTCTGAAAGATCCAAACACTCCTGATAAAGTACGTCAGAACACAATATCAATTATGGAAAAAAATGTCGAACGTCTTCTCCATGCGATCAATAACATCCTCCAGATGAATGCACTGGAAACCCGTAGTATTCAGTTCGATAAAGAGTTGATCGAGCCGGATGATTTACTGAAGATTGTCTATGATGAGACACATATTCTTGCTGAGATGAGGAAGCAGAAACTGAACCTGAAACTTGCAAAGGGACTCAAACCGATCAGGGGTGAACGTATTACATTGATAAACGGGATCAAAAATCTGGTGCTCAATGCGATCAAATTTACCGATGATTATGGTGAGATAACGATCGGTGCTCGAAAATCGAGATTCCGTAAGGAAGAAGCAGACAGTAAAGAATCGTTGATTATATATGTGAAAGATAATGGGATCGGAATTCCATCTTATGAACTGGATAATATTTTCAGGGAATTTTATGAAGTAACCGATCTGAAATCTCATCATTCCGGAGTGATCGAATTCAAATCATCAGGATTAGGTCTCGGGCTGCCGATAACCAAGACTATTGTCGAGCATTATGGCGGTAAGATGTGGGTCAGGAGTGTTAAGGGAGAGGGTTCGACCTTCTTCATATCCCTACCTTTCGCATCTAAACCACGGAAAAAGAAGGAGGACAGTTAATGTCAATCCTATCATCCAAAAATTCTTTAAAAAATAAACCAGCTCACAATTTCAGCCAGAAGATCAGTCAGCCGACATCAACCGTTATCGTATGTTCATCTGACCTTGTCGAATTCATCTCCTCTCTCTGGGGATTGGGAATCCTGCTCCAGTACTATGCAAAACCGATTATTATCCTTCCTGACAGAGAATGGCAAAAGTATATAAAGCGCTTGTATCCTGAGTGTGATTATTCAGTTGCAACCTTAACGGAATTCATGATGAACAAAGACATCAGTTCTTTTGAACTTATCATTTTACTCACGTGCAATCTTGCGAAGGATGTTCGATCTGCTCCCAACAAGATACCCAATGCAGTAATTGCCGGTACAAGCGATTTTCGTGATATCCATGTTTTAAACTGCATCATCTGTGTAAATGAGTTGCAGTCTCGTTATTATCAGTATTTCTCATTCGCAACGCAACTTACAGGCATCTTAGAAGATTGGGAATCCTATATTAAGAAATTTAAATTCATAACTGATGAAAATACAATCCCTCAAAAAATGGGAATGATATGCATCGATATTTCGAATGGAATATTTGATACGCAATTTTCTAAAAAACTCATATATGAACTGGTGAATGGCCTTCAAAAAAGTTTTCCAATCGAGATCATCCTGATCGATAGCGATAGGGATTACTATAGCAAACTCTCCGACAAAAAGTTCAAGAAAAAACCAGAACTCCTCATCATCGACGATTGTTACAAAAGCGTTGAAATCCTCAAAAGTACTCGTCTTCTTATATCCCCCAATGCACCAATCGTGCACTGCATGCAATATACATCGGTTCCAACATTCTGTATCATAGCTTCCCATGAACGAAGGTACTTGAGTAAGCGCTCCAAAAACCACATACATGTTGTTCAACGATTTTCCGGTCTGAAAGCAAAAAACATCTTACCCGATATAAAAGAGATTTTAAAATAGTCCATGATTGGATCTCTTACCCAAATATGAATGAGTATTGATTGTAAAATGAGATAATTTCAGTTAGCAATAAAACTGAGGAATAATCCCCCTATAGAAGGGATTTTTTCGTATGTTCTCTGGCTTGATATAAAGATCGACACTTCACAAAATAGCACTTTTCAACAAAACAAATATTTCTAAAATTTATCACTTTTATCTTCCCAGAAAATATATTGACAGCCCTTAAACCATTGCCACACTTACAGATAAGTCAATTCAATTATTTCAATAACTTCACGAGCAAACCTATGACCTATTGGAAAAGAGAGAAAGATTTTATTACATCTGTGGGTGAGTTGAAACAATATATGCCACTCACCCAGAAAGATGAAATCCAGCTCCGAAAGGTAGTGCTGCGCCATCCAATGCGTATCTCGAAATTTTATCTCTCTTTAATCGACTTCTCAAAAAAAGATGATCCGCTCAAAAAAATGGTCGTTCCAACTGCAGCAGAGTTGGACATATCCGGTTCTTACGATACAAGCGATGAGTCCAAACACACAAAACTGTCAGGTTTGCAGCATAAATATAAGCAAACAGCGCTGATCCTTTCTACGAACAGGTGTGCTTCCTATTGCAGGTTTTGTTTTCGTAAACGCCTTGTAGGATTGGATTCCACAGAGATCATCAAAAATTTCAACCATGCCGTGAAATACATTCAAGCTCACAATGAGATCAACAATGTACTCATCAGTGGGGGTGATCCACTTATGCTTACAACTCGTGTTATCAAAAGATTCCTTGAACTGCTTTCCCCAATCCCCCATCTCGAATTTATCCGCTTCGGCACAAAAGTACCGGTGTATTACCCAAAAAGACTTCTAGAAAATAATGCACTTTTTGATCTGCTCGAAAGTTACACTCATTATAAAAAACAAATATATTTTGTGACACAGATCGACCATCCTCGTGAGATCACCCCTGAACTCCGGGAGATCGTGCAAAGATTACTGAAAGCCGGTGTGATCATTAATAATCAAACCGTTTTCATGCGCGGTGTGAATGATGATCCTGATGTACTGGCAGCACTCATGAGAAAGCTCGTGGCAACAGGCATCAATCCGTACTACCTGTTCCAGTGCAGACCGGTCAAACGCGTGAAACGACATTTCCAGATACCACTTGTAAAGGGCTATCCGATAGTAGAAAAAGCAAAAGCACAATTGGACGGGCACAGCAAACGGTTCCGATTTGTTATGTCCCACAAAAAAGGCAAGATCGAGATCATCGGCATTAAGGAAGATGAGATGTTCTTCAAATTCCACCAGGCAAAAGATGAACGAAATGCTGGACGAATTTTTTCCCACCCTCTTAATCCTGCTGCCACATGGCTGGATGATCTGAATAATCCAAAAAATATATTATGGAGTACCAATGATAAACGAAGATGACATAATCCTCGAAGTTTTTGATGATAAGATCGAAGCAGAACTGCTGGAGGGACTGCTCAAACAAGCTGGCATCGAATGCTATATTATTTCAGATGACTGCGACGGCATGATGCCTCAACTACAACTCACTGAAGGTGTTGGAGTGGTTATCAACAAAGCTGATGAAGATGAAGCAAGAAAAATTGTGGAGAGTGTGAACACGAACGAGAAGTAGGAAAATATTAATCGGGTTGAATGATTCGATCCCTACGCGGATTTGTGTATCTCTTTTCCCCATTTATCAACTTCTGTACCGCAGTGGGGGCATGTGCTCCCTCCCCACATCGCTTGGCGTAAATTTTTAGGTTTCCTGATAATCGGTAATGGTTTCTTGCAATTCGGGCAGATCATCCGTTTTGGATTTATTCCCCATTTGCTTTTCTTTCTGAACAGCATGTAGTAAAAGATGAACACAAGGATAATAAACAAGACCAAGATCATAATTAAAAGCAGACTATCCATTTTTATACTCCTGTCGATTCCTTTTTATAAGACGAAATATACCTAACAAGATGTTCATTCCAGGTACGTTTTTCATATATATTTTGTAATTGTCACCGAATTTTATGAGCAGACGCTTATCTTCTTCCCTGCTGCCAAAATAGACAACAGCGGTCCCGATGACACCAAGCACTGCGAACACCCAATGCGGATACAAGAGCAATGTTGTGACAAAAACTGCAAAAATACCGCCAAGATACTGCGGATGCCTGACAACACGATAGATGCCTGTTGTAACAAGATTGGTTGTATGCACAAATGCTTTTCCTTTAGGAACTTTGCCACGTTTTGGAAACAATATCATTGGTGATATGATCAGAAGCATGCCAACAAGCCAGACCACCCATCCGATCCAATAGGCAAGACTATTATGACCAGGCTCGATGATCCCGAGTATAACAAGCAGATTAAATGGAAAGCAGGCAAGACACAGAATCGTGAGTAACGTACTCCATATAATATTACTTTTTGACCAATGGTTATACTTTTCTGTCATACGATCATTGCCTTATTATTACACTCAAATTATCGCCCTATTCTTGGACGACCTTCTTCAATTTTCGGGCACTGGCAATGTTTCCAACCAGGTCTTTCAGATTCGGTACCATACCATCCCATCCGGATTCTTTTACGAATTTTACAAAGAATGTATGAAGTTCTTCCGGTTTGAATGCTGCGATCTTTTGCGGTGAATCGAGTCCGGCATTGTAGTAGAGACGGGTCAGTTTGGTTTTCACATATCCAAGACGAGTTATATCTGAAAGTTTAACCAGTTCGAGAATGGAATCCTCAGGAATATTGAGTTTCTGAGATAGCATCTCTCTTTTTATTTTCGTGTTTCCTGCTTTCAGCATGTCATCGACATTCTTTATACCTGCGTTTGCTAATACCTTCACATATTCCTGGTCCACATGCATGAAATTTTTGAGCAGGAATACACTTCTTGATTTTTCAGTTCGTTTTTGACGAAGAGTTGCTGCGCACTTTAACAATTCCTTATTGCCAGTGAACTTGAAATAATTCATAAGTACATAAAGATGTCCTTTGGGAGATTTCTTCTGTGATTCGAGTGTTGCAACGTATTGTGTGATGTCATATGTTGCACAATCTTCTAATTGTTTATTGAATTCGTTATTCAAGTATGCTGAGAATGTTTTCACTAATCGTATATTTCTTTCGATCACATTGGTTTTTTTCCCTTTCTTTTTCAAAAATGCGGCAAATGCTTTTTCATCCATGTTTTTCCCCTTTTCTATAATTTCTTAATGTAAATGATAATTTGGTATCAGGCATGTCAATTTTTTATTGATATGGTTTATAAAGGGGCTGAGCACGATCAGCCCCTGCATTTGTTTTACTTATTACAAAACCTTCAAACCTTATAATCTATTCACCCAAATATTCCTTTTTTAACACGATTTCCCGAACATCCTCACTTCCAGCTTTATGGATTTTCAGTTTCAAGTCTTTAACATTAGTATCAAATCTCATAAGATAAAATTCTCCTGTATCAACATCATTCGCTGGGTTTCCATTCACCTCAGTGATAATATCATCCAGCTCTACTCCTGCAGCATCAGCAGGTGAACCTTCCCAGATGCCGACAATTTTAAATGTTCCGTCATCCAATTTACGCACATTGATCCCGGTCGAATAAAGAACATCTTTTGATGAGCCTTCAACTTTTGAAAGAAGTACCTTCCTGTTTGGAAAATCCAGTGTGGTCACGAATTGCTCAAGGAAATCTTTTCCGATAAGTGCAGAATTATTGAAGGGAAAATTTGCGAAGATTATGCCCACATCTTTAAAGACCATATCTCCAACGGTGATTTCGGGACATTTATAAAGGTAATTCTCATGTGAATCGACAAGGGGCCAGCGTGCAAAATATCCTTTGCATGACACAAGTTTTCCCTGCTCTTCTTCAGGAAGATTCTCAATATATATTATCGGCAAGACAATCCCATAATGAAGTCCTGTATCGATCCTTCCCATTATTGGGAAAAAATCCGCAATCTGCATTTGGATGCTCGGGTGATATGGCATCATGATCTCCATATCAAGAAGGTGCTGATCAGGTGTTTTTGCAGTAAGCTGTACATCGTTGTTCTCGAAAAGAAGTTGATTGGTCTGGTAATTGATGGTGGTTCGATAAAATCGTATGAAATCCGGTCCGATCATTCCTTCAAGCTCATCATTTCCAATTTCGAATGTTTTTTTGAAATCCATAACTGACAACGTAAAATCTTCTACGGTAAGACCTCCTGCAATAATCTCATCAATTTTACTTAAATACATTGTCTGCATGGGTGTCGCCATCGAGTCGATCTCAAGTCTGAGTTGTTCTGCCAGGTCCCAACCTATCATTGTGTTACCGGCAGTATCAAAAACAAAGGTAAACTCCTGATCACAATCATTGATTGTCACCGGTACTTCAATGACATGCGAACGGGTTAGATTGAATGGACACACAACTTTTGTTATCGGTCCGGGAACACCTCCTCTCAGTTGTTCAATAAATTCTGTTTGAGCATAAAGTGTTCCAAAGATGAGTAAAAATCCTAAAAGTAAAATTGGAAAAATTTTCATTCGATTAAACATGATCGCTCCTTTTAATGTTATTCCTTTTGTATCATTTTCCAGAAAGCCTGATACAAGCTTTCACTTTCTGTTTCGACATCTGCACACTCGGTCAGTTCTCCCAAAAATGAAAGTCCTTCAAGAATCGAATGCATCATACGTGATAGTGTTTCAGGGTCGATGTCATTGCGAATATTCTGCTCTTGCTGAAGACGTGTAAAAGATTCAGTCAATTTTTGATGCGTGAGAAGTAAGTCTTCTGAAATTCGTATTTTATATTCGGATTTCATGCGGCTCATCAGCAGCATGAACATGTTGTAACTGTATGGCAAGTCAGTATCAATAGAATCAAGGAGCACCTCTTCGATGTGCATAAAAGTTGGCGTTGAAGAAAACATTTTATGAATTTTATCTTTGTCCGATAGACCACTGTAAGATGCTTGAGTCCAATTCGCCATTTTTGCGGTGAAATGATCGAAGATCGCTTGCACGAGTTCGTCTTTATTTTTAAAATGATGGTAAATGGCAGGCTTTGAGATGCCGACTTCCACCGCTATCTCATTCATAGACGTTTCGTTGAAACCCTTTGAGAGGAAGAGCTTGAGTGCGGTTTGCACAATTAAGTCTTTTGTTTTCATGATACTCCTTACTTACCGGTAAGTATTTTTGTATTTGAAAAAGTTTGTCAAATTAAATATTAAAAAAGGGACACACAAACGTGCATCCCTTATCGAATATATCGTTAGAATAAATCTATTTATTGATTTCAGGTAATTTACTTTTTGGTAACCATTTTTTATACATTTCTTCTAATGTTCCGTCATCATACATCTCCAAAAAAACCTGCTGCCATTCATCGACTACGTATTTAGGTGTCCCTTTCGAAAGGGCGATATAAAATTCTCCCGAGCTAACCGTAAATACAGGTACGAGGTCATTGATAGAGTATCCAGCTTGTTGAGCAATATCAGGAATCGTAATATCGGTGAAGATCGAAAGATCAACCTCTCCCTCAACGAGCTGACGAACATTTTCTTTAGGATCGGGTGAACTCACCAGGTTGGTAAATCCCTTATCCTTCAAATCCTGTTCTGAGAACCAGGCGGAACACGTAGCGATCTTCCCGATTTTTTTAGCATCATCAATACTACCAATCTTGATGTTCGAACCTTTCTTTGCATAGAACATTGTTCTGTTTGAGCCAATTGGTCCTATCCAGTTGAAAAGATCCTCTCGTAATTTAGTTCGCTTCATTGTATAGAGTACTACATTGGGGTTAACAAGGCATAAGTGATACCCGTTTTCCCATGATGAGATTCGGATGTTGTCCGGAATATCGAGTCGTGATATGATCTCACGAACAACATCGGTTCCAAAACCAGTAATAACACCGTCTTTCTCAAAACTGAGAGGAGGATAATCCTCAGTATATATCTGCATGATCCCCGGAGGAATTTCATCAGGCAACCATTTCTTGAATATCTCATCGAAATAACCATCATTCTTCATTGCATCGAGTTCTTTTTGCCATGTTTGAATGAGTGCATCAGATGTTGATTTCGAGAAAGCGATGTATTCGAGTTCGGAGGTAATGAAAAGTGCTTTTTTGATTTTATCGCTTTGAATATTGAGTTTGTTTAATTGGCTGTTCAAAACAAGGTTTGAGCATGGGAAAAGATCGACTTCACCGCTTATGAGTTTTGTGATGACATCTTTTGCTGTCCTGAATTCTACCAGGTTTTTAAAACCTTTTTCCTTGAGAATACTTGTAATCGCATAATCTTTCAACACCCCGATCTTCTTTATTTTTTTTGCTTCCTCGAGAGTTGTGATATCAACCATGTGATCTTTCGAGGTATAGAAATAGATTTCCACAGAACTGATTGGTCCTACCCATTTGAACAAATCCTTTCGTTCTGCAGTAAGGCATGTGGAATAGAGTGCAATATTGGCTTCATTCATAAGCTTCTGATAGGCATCAGACCATTGCAGTAAGGTGATATTCTTATCGATTCCCAATCTGTCGAGAAGCGCTTTGACAACTTCTGTTGATTGACCTGTTATCTCTCCATCCTGCATAAAATTAAGTGGAACGAACTCCTCAGTATAGATCTTTAGTTTATCCATCTCCTTTGAAACATCTGCATTTAGTTTTGTGACCAGCGTTCCAATGAATAAGAGTATCACACATAAAATTGTAAATTTTTTCATGTTTTCTCCATTTTTGATATGATGTTTAAGATTCATGATATATAAGATTTCTTGTCCATAATTTTCTAAAAACAGAGGTAAGATCCTCTTTGCTGTTTATGTAAATGTCATAGACAGTCAATAATATTTTCCATAGAAGAAGGTTACATCAAAAAACAATAAAATTTGACACTCCCTTGATACAAAGAAAATTTTCACAAATTAATTTTTAATATTTTAACTATAAGGAGTATTCATGCCCTTTATTTCCAATACCGATGAACAGCGGAAGCGTATGCTCGAAGAGATCGGCGTACGATCTTTCGAAGATCTTTTAAAGGGAATTCCCGAAGACCTTATCATTCGCCATCCTCTCAAACTCGATAAACCTCTTTCTGAGTTTGAGATCACAAAAAAGATCCAGGATCTGTCATCTTTGAATATTAATACCTCGGAAGTTGTATCTTTTCTCGGTGCTAGTATTTATGATCATTTCATTCCTGCGGCAGTAAATTACGTCATTGGACGTCCTGAGTTCTATTCCGCATACACACCCTACCAGGCAGAGGTCAGCCAGGGAACCCTGCAATTCATATACGAATATCAGACAATGATCTGCGAATTGACCGGTATGGATGCATCGAATGCATCAATGTATGACGGGGCAACAGCATGTGCAGAGTCATTACTGCTAGCACTCAGACATAACAAAAATAATAAAGTTCTCATTTCTGACCTGATCCACCCGCAATACAAACAAGTTATTGAAACATATATCGAACCGCTCGAACCGAAGATCGTGTATATTCCTCAAAATAATGGACGTATCGATCTAAAAAAGCTTAAAGATGAGATGTCCGATGATGTTTCAGCAGTTCTGATCTCGTCGCCAAATTTTTTAGGAGTTATTGAAGATCTCGAGTCGATCGAACCGATCATACATGAAAACAAGAAAGCACTTTTTATTGTTTCGACAGATCCCATCTCTCTCATGCTCTTCAATCCTCCTGGTAAATATAATGCTGATATTGTTGTTGGTGAAGGGCAGGTTCTTGGAAATAAGCAAAATCTTGGTGGTCCACTTTTCGGTTTCTTTGCAGTAAATCAAAAACTAATACGAAAGATGCCCGGAAGAATTGTCGGTGCTACGATCGACACAAACGGACAACGGGGGTATGTTCTGACGCTTCAGGCACGTGAACAGCATATCAGGAGAGATAAAGCCACTTCGAATATCTGCACGAATGAATCGCTTTGCGCCCTCGCAGCAACCGTGTATATGGTGCTTATGGGGAAGCAGGGACTGAGAGAAGTTGCTGAACAATCTACGATAAAAGCTCATTATCTTCATGATAAGATCTGTGAAATCCCGGAATTCGAACTGGCAAATACAGCGCCGTTCTTCAAAGAATTTGCTGTTAAAACTCCTATACCTCCCATAGAAATAATTTCACAACTAAAGGAAAAAGGATTTTTCGCTGGTGTTGATCTTACTCCCTTTGGATTTGAGAACCAGTTGTTGATAGCTGTAACTGAGAAACGGACTAAAGAGGAACTGGATGCGTTTGTCGACGAACTTGGTAAAATTGCGAGGGAGGTGTAACATGGCGACAAAAACAATATTTGAAAAAAGTATCAGCGGACGGAAAGGATATACACTTCCTGAATGTAAGATCAAGATGACTATTAATAACCTTTTTCCTGAGAATCTACTCCGAAAAGATATTCCCAGGATGCCTGAGGTAAGTGAACTCGATACAGTTCGTCATTACATCGAACTCTCGGATAAGAACCATTTTATTGAAAAGGGATTTTACCCGCTTGGTTCTTGCACGATGAAATATAATCCGAAGATCAATGATATTGTAACTGTACTTACAGGTTTTACAGATATCCATCCGATGCAGCCGGAAGACACAATACAGGGCGCACTTCAGGTGATGTATGAACTGCAAAAAGACCTGGCTGAAATTTCCGGAATGTCTGCGGTTTCACTCCAACCTGTTGCTGGAGCTCATGGTGAATTTACCGGTGTTAATATTATTTATAATTATCATAAAAACAAAGGTCAACACCGCACAAAGATCATCATGCCCGATTCTTCTCATGGAACAAATCCAGCCACTTCTGCATTGCACGGCATGGAAGTGATCGAACTCAAATCTAATGAGGACGGCAAAGTAGATATTGAAGCCCTTAAAGAGATTCTTGATGACGATGTCGCCGGTTTCATGCTTACCAATCCAAACACATTGGGCGTCTTTGAAACGGATGTAAAAGAAATTGCGGAACTCATCCACTCAGTTGATGGACTAATGTACATGGATGGTGCAAATCTCAATGCGATGCTCGGGTACATCCGTCCTGGAGATATGGGATTTGATATTGTTCATTTCAATCTTCATAAGACGTTCTCAACTCCTCATGGGGGTGGTGGTCCAGGTGCTGGAGGAATTGGTGTTAGCGAAAAACTCGTAGATTTCCTACCCGTTCCAATAGTACAAGTACAGGATGGCACTTACTACCTCGATTATCATGTTAAAAATACAATCGGCAAGGTACATTCCTTTTTTGGGAACTTCCTTGTAATGGTTCGTGCGTATATCTATCTGAAGATGCTTGGTGATAAAGGATTGAAGCGCGTTGCCGAGAATGCGGTGATCAACTCCAATTATCTTATGAAGAAATTATTGGATGTCTATCCCGTACCGTATCAAAAAGATATTATGCACGAATTTGTCGCCTGCGGAGAGAAATTTAAAGAATATGGTATTAAAACATTGGATATCGCAAAAAGGCTTCTCGACTACGGTTATCATGCACCAACGATCTATTTCCCCCTTATTGTTCACGAAGCACTTATGATCGAACCGACTGAGACAGAGAGTAAAGAAAAACTTGATAAATTCGCAGAAGTAATGCTGAATATCGCCAAAGAAGCAGAAATAAATCCTGAAGTTCTGAAAGAAGCCCCTCAAAAAACACCTGTCACAAGACTTGACGAAACAAATGCGATAAAAAATCTTAATATTAAATATACTTTCGAAACATAATTATGAAATATAGAGTTATTGAAAATCTCTGCGATGTATGTGCATCTTGTGCTTCTGTTTGTCCGCAGGATGCAATCAGAATTTCCGAACAGACTGCAACGATCATCCTTGAGAAGTGCATTGGTTGCTCAAATTGCTATATCGTCTGCCCTATCTCAGCCATAGAAGAGGTGGAAGATGAAGCTTAGACCATTCTACGATATCGTTGTTGTTGGAAGCGGACCAGCAGGAAGTATGACCGCACTCTTTGCTGCAAAGAACGGGGCATCTGTGCTCATTCTTGAACGCGATCGTGAGGTCGGTATACCTGTTCGATGTGCTGAGGGTATTTCAGGAAGAGGGCTCGAAAAATTCTTCGCCCCGGATGAACGATGGATATCACAACGAATCAATGGTGCAAAGCTATATGCACCCAACGGTAGATCATGTGTTATGAATACCGGGGCTGTTGGAAGTGGATATATACTCGAACGTCGATTATTTGATGCATTTATTTGTGAACAAGCAGTGAAAAATGGTGCTGATATTCTCACAAAAGCAGATGTTCATGACCTTTTATTTAGTGGCGACAAGATTTCCGGTGTTCAGTTTACGCATCTTGGAGAAAAGAAACGAGTGAAAGCACATATAGTTGTAGGCGCTGATGGTCCAGAATCCCGAATCGGAAAATTAGCAGGTATTAATACAACCCTTTCTCTTAAAGACATCGAATCAGGTGTTCAATATCTTCTCACCGATATAACCATCGAGCAGGATCTTACGCACTTTTATTTCGGAAATGATTTTGCGCCGGGCGGTTATACCTGGGTTTTTCCAAAAAGCAGAAATATGGCAAATGTCGGGATTGGTATTCGCGCAGACAGGACAAATGGCAAAAATGCAAAAGAGTATCTCGACGACTTCATTGTAAACAATTTTCCAGATAGCAGACCGCTGGCATTTACCACAGGTGCAGTGCCTACAGCTCAGACTCTTCCTGAAATTACGAAAGACAACCTCATGCTTGTCGGCGATGCTGCACGCCAGGTCAATCCGGTTACAGGAGGTGGTTTAAGCAACATTCTCACTGCAGGAAGTATTGCTGGTACCGTATCTGCGGATGCAGTCAAAGCTCAGGATTTCTCACATAGATTTCTTAGAAAGTATCATAAATTATGGATGAAAGAAAAGGGCAATCATCAAAAAGTCCATTATAAATTAAAAGAAGTATTTTTCGATTTTTCCGATAAGGAATTAAATGAGATCGTAGGACTTCTTCATGATATCCCACAGGAGAAACTTACTCTTTTCCAGCTTTTCAAGACAGCGGTTAGAAACAAGCCCTCTCTCGTAAAAGAATTGATCAAGATATATATCTGAACATAAATTTGACATAATATCTGGATAGTGCAATTCTATCCTTTTCAGGGGTGCTCCCATGAGCTGAGAACATACCCTATGAACCTGATCCAGATAATGCTGGCGTAGGAAATGATGGTACCGGGCATCCTTTGATGACCGGTTTTTTTATTGAAAGGATACTATGAATATGTTGCCAAAGAGCATAGGGCTTTACTTCATCATTGATGGAATGTATACAAATCAATTTGAGAAGTATGCTCACATTGCGGTAAAAAACCACATTTCTATCATACAGTACAGGGACAAGAATGCCGATCTTATCGCAATGATAGGAAATGCTTCCAAAATGCATGATGTAACTGCTGGTACCGATACCCGTTTAATTGTGAATGATATTCCAAAAGTTGCAATCCAATCAAAAGCTGATGGAATCCATGTTGGGCAGACAGATGAGAACTATCATAATGTAAGAAGCATGATACCGGAGAAAATTATCGGTGTAAGTACGATGACACTCGAAGAATCCATAGAAGCCGAGAAACTTGGTGCTGATTATCTTGGTGTTGGACCGATATTTGTTACACAAACCAAACTTGATACTCCTCCTCCTATTGGACTGATAAATCTCAAAGAAATTGTCGGTAAAACTTCAATCCCAATTGTCGCCATTGGAGGCATAAATGCTGACAATCTTGAGCATGTTCTTCAAACTGGTGTGAGTGGTGTCGCGATCATTTCAGCAATCCTGACTGCCCCTGATCCGGAAAAAGAAATTCAAAAGATACAAAATATCATTGAAAAATTTAATAAATCGAGGTAAGACATGCAAGAACTCCACTTACAACTTTATGAACTTCTTAAACGCATTAGAACAACCAATCCGCTTATACATCATATTACGAACTGGGTTACTATTGCAGATTGCGCAAATATAGTCCGGCTAACGGGTGGTCTGCCAATCATGGCACATGCCCAGGAAGAGGTTGCTGACATGACAAAGTTGTCCAATGCCCTGGTTCTTAACATTGGTACTCTTACGACAGAACTTATCGCGGTAATGAAAATCGCTGGAAAAGCCGCTAACGAGAAAGGAATCCCTGTAGTACTCGATGCTGTAGGCGTTGGCGCAACAACCTTTCGAGACAAAAAAGCTTTTGAATTACTCGACGAATGCCACATAGATATCATAAAAGGAAATGCATCAGAGGTTGCAAAACTTGCTGGCGAAGATGTAATCACAAAAGGTGTCGAAGCAGTCGATGTTCAGGTCGATCTCGCCGAAGCGGCAAAGAAACTTGCAAAAGAGCGAAATGCAGCTGTGGTCATAACTGCACCTGAAGATATTGTCGTTTGGCGTGATGATGTATATAATGTGAAAAATGGACATCCCTTTATGGGACAGATCGTTGGAACCGGCTGTATGGCTTCATCCGTACTGGGCTGCTTCTGCGCGGTTGAAAAAGATTATGGCAAAGCTTGCGCATCAGGTCTGGCCATATATGAAATAGCTGCAGAAAAGTCTGCACGAGAAACAACTACACCTTTTGAATTCAAACAGAGGTTTTTTGATGAGCTCTATAAGATGGATGAAGTGTGTGATTGGATGCAAAAAATTTTCAAAGCATAATATTATTAATCATTTAGTGAGAAGGTACCATGACATTACTTGAACAGGCAAAAAAGGGAATGATAACCGAGGACATAAAACTTGTCGCCAAGGACGAACAATATGAACCAGAATGGGTCAGAGATGAAATAGCTGCAGGACATATTGTAATCCCTAAAAATGTAGGAAGAAAATTCCATCCGGTTGGAATCGGCAACAAGCTCAAAACAAAGATCAATGCGAATATTGGAACTTCTCCCGATCATTTCAATATTGACGAAGAACTTGAAAAACTCAAGGTAGCTGTTGCATATGGTTCGGACAGTGTGATGGATCTTTCGACAGGAGGAGATTTATCAGCGATCAGAAAGGCGATCATCGCACAATCACCTGTCATGGTAGGCACCGTTCCGATCTATCAGGTTGCTGCTGAGCTTCTCGATGAAGATAAAGATATTACGAAAATGACTGTTGATCAACTGTTTGAATCGATCGAAAAACAATGTGCAGAAGGTGTTGACTATATAACTGTTCATTGTGGTATTACCCAAAAAGCATTAGACGCCATGAAACAACAACCTCGTTTACTCGGTGTGGTCAGCCGGGGAGGTTCTCTGCTTATAAAATGGATGAAAATTCACAAGAAAGAAAATCCTCTCTTTGAATACTATGACAGGTTGTTGGAAATTGCATACAAATATGATATCACGCTTAGTCTTGGCGACGGATTACGCCCGGGTTGTCTTGCTGATGCCAGCGATGCCGGTCAAATCCAGGAACTCATTACTTTGGGAGAATTGCAGCAACGAGCTTATAAAAAAAATGTTCAGGTCATGATCGAAGGACCGGGGCATGTTCCTCTTCATCAGATCGAAGCAAATATGCGTCTCGAAAAATCCCTTTGTCATGGCGCACCCTTTTATGTACTTGGTCCCATAACAACTGACATAGCACCGGGATACGATCATATTACCAGTGCAATCGGTGGTACGCTTGCCGCGTATTATGGTGCAGATTTTCTCTGTTACGTCACCCCATCAGAACACCTCTGTCTTCCAACAAAAGATGATGTTCGCGAGGGTGTTGTCGCTGCAAAAATAGCTGCGCATTCTGCAGACATTGCCCTTGGGTTACCCGGCAGTATGGAAAGAGATAATAAAATCTCCAGGTACCGTGCCGAATTTGATTGGGAAGGTCAATACAAAACTTCTCTCGATCCCCTCCTTGCAAAACGTAGACGTAAGGAAAGTGAAGACTTTTCAGAAGATGTATGCACTATGTGCGGGAAACTATGTGCCATTAAAACTTTGAAAAGTTAGGAAGTTTAAATGTTAGAACGTTAAAAGGTTGAGGGACTAGAATGAAGAAAATAAATGTTTTATCTATAGCAGCAAGCGACACTTCCGGTGGAGCTGGCATCCAGCGTGACCTGAATACCTTTCACGATCTTAGAGTAAATGGATTATCGGTAGTAACTGGAATTACTGCTCAAACAGACACAAAAGTATTTTTTGCTGATGCATTAGATGAAGTAACGGTTGACATCCAGCTAAAGACCCTTTTTCAGAATTATGACATATCTGCTGTAAAGATAGGAGTTGTATTTAATCGTGCAATCATGGATACAATCTCTCATTATCTAGAAAAATATCAACCAGCACATATTGTCATCGATCCAATTCTTCATGCAAGTGACAGCTATGCTTTTCTCGATGAAAAGGATTTCCTTCATTTCAGAGACACCTTTCTAACAAAAGCGAATGTAATCACACCAAACGTACCTGAACTCGAACATCTAACTGCCATGCCGGTTGAAAATGAACAAGATTTGATCAAAGCCAGTAGGTTTCTGTCTGAGAAATATGATTCCCTTATATTTGCAAAGGGTGGACATCTTACCACATCTACAACTGTTACTGATTATTTATTGAAGGGAGAATTACTCGAGCGATTTACCTCACCGAACAGTAATCTCTCCGATGTACACGGTACCGGTTGCCTGATCTCTTCTGCTATAACTTCGTATCTTGCACTTGGTGAACAGACAAAAGAAGCGATCAAAAAAGCAAAGAAATATTTTTATTCAATTCACGTAGATGATGTATAAACACATATAAATTCAATATCCATTATCTCAAATATTTGACAATTTATTCCCTCACTGCTAGATAAACACGATGGTATCAGAAATCAAACCGATCGGTCACGTTGAAGTATACAGAAAATTTACGCATCTCTTTGCGATCATTATTCCTGTACTCTATTATTTTGTGGTAAAAAGCCAGCTTCTCTCTATTGCAATACTGCTCCCCTTTGCGATCGGTTGTGTTATTTGGGATTCAGCGAGAATCGAAAATAAGAAGTTCAGACATAAATTTCTTAAACTTTTTGGTTCACATCTGAGAGACTCAGAGGTAAGCAGACTCACTGGTGGTTCCTATCTCTTGACTGCTTCGGTTATCACGATTGCAGTATTTCCAAAAGAGATTGCTTTTCTCGCGATATCCTATCTTGTTGTTGGAGATACGTTTGCAGCATTCTTCGGGCTTTCTATGGGAAGACGTAAATTTAGGAACTCGAATAAATCACTTGAAGGTTTTATCGGTGCTTTTATAAGCTGTGCAGTATATGGACTTGCATGTTATTTTCTCTTTCTCATGCGCGTTTTTGCTTTCAATAGCGCCCATCCTGAATTTGCTGTAATAATGATCATTATTGGTGCAGTCGTTGCTGCTATTGTAGAATCTGCGAATCTTCATATTAATGATAATATCAGCATTCCGATTCTGTCTGCATTGGCAATGACTGCTGCATATCTATTTATTTAGGGATATAAATATGAAACGAAGTATAAATTTTATTTATTGTATCAGAATATATTTTGAGGAGACGAAATGAAGCTATCTTTTGTCATTCCAGTTTATAATGAAGAAGAGAGTCTGCGAGAACTCCATCGCAAAATTGTGGAAAATATCCCGAACCAGAGCTACGAGATCATCTTCATCGATGACGGGAGTAGAGATAATTCCTATTCTGTCATACAGGAATTAGAAGCGCAGGATCAGAACATAAAAACGATTCGCTTTCGTACTAATTTTGGGAAGGCTGCAGCACTCCAGGCAGGATTTGACAAAGCAGAGGGTGATGTCATCTTCACCATGGACGCCGATCTTCAAGACGATCCGGTCGAGATACCCAGATTTCTCGAAAAAATCAATGAAGGATACGACTTGGTTTCCGGTTGGAAAAAGAAACGTAAAGACCCGATCACAAAGCGCTGGCCCTCAAAATTCTTTAATTTGATCACATCGATGGTTTTTCACTTGCGTCTCCACGACTACAATTGCGGATATAAAGCATACACAAAAGAAGCAGTAAAATCTTTGAATATCTATGGAGAATTATACAGATATATCCCTGCCATAATTTGGGCAAAAGGTTTCTCTGTTACGGAGATACCGGTCACACACCATAAGCGTAAATTCGGAAAATCCAAATATGGTGCTAACCGTTTTATTAGAGGTTTCCTTGACCTCCTCACCGTAACCATGATCACGAAATACCAACGGAGTCCCCTGTACCTTTTTGGTGCAAGCGGTCTGATCATCTCTCTTATCGGATTCATTATCAGCGTATGGCTGGCAGTTAAGAAGATCTTCTTTGGAATGAGTCTGAGTAACCGACCTTTGCTTTTTTTGGGAATCTTACTTATCGTTGTTGGAGTACAGTTAATTTCATTGGGATTACTTGGGGAAATGATCGTATACAGTTCTCGCCAGAGGGATAGAAAAGCAAACAAAAAGGAGCTGGACTAAAAAGAATATCCGATTGAGAATTTCCAGAAGTTGTTGTGCTTGCTTTGCTCGTATGCAAGCTTGACAGGTCCGATGATGGTTGTCATCTCCAGACCGATCGAATAACCTACTTTCTCACCCTTATCAAAAATACCCCAAAAATCTTCCATTGAGTCTATTTTCCCAAAATCACCAATGCCAATCTTGCCTATCAAGAAGAGCTCTCGACGGGGATCGCTGATTGAAAATTGCCGTATCAGATAACGCAATGAAATAGAGGTATAGAACATGTCCTCTCCATCTACATCATCGTAACCGAATCCATAAAACGTATTCTCCGGTCGATGAAAGAAAAATCTATTTTCCGGAATGCTGCCCTCATCACTTTCAAGCATATGCAACCGAAACCAGTTTACCAGCGTAAATTTTTCTAAGAAAGAAAAACAAAAAGCATTCTCAAAATTCACCTCATTAAATGTGGCAAGCGAACCAAATGCTTTGTCATAATGGATGTATGATGCTTTTCGAAATATACCTTTCGAAGGATATAACATATTATCAAAATTATCAAAAAGGAGTTGAAGACCAAAACCAGAACTTCGTTTTCTAAGCTTCAAATCAGCTGTACGGTAATCTATTATCAAGGAAAGCATTCCAAGCTTTTGGTCATCAAAAAATCCACTCTCAGCCCGGAAACTCCAGAACCTGTTCTCTGCGTTCTCAGCATCATCGTTAAGGTAAAAATGTAAGAGATTATTCCAATTTGAATTCAATATCCTATCCGTGCTAAAGCGTACGCCATATTTTCTTTCTCTTCCAAATCTTATGTAGGACTGCAAGAGCTGTCCCGTACCGAAAACATTGTCATAACCAGCTGATATAAAACCAGATGCGCCCTGTTGTGATGCATATTGAGCACCGGCTTCTATAATACCGAAGGGTTTTTCCGAAACAACAAACTCAACATCTACTACACCATTTGGATGAGGATTTACATTGCAATTAACCAGATTAAAATAATTCGTTCCGTGTATCCGTTGAATATCTTTTTCAATCTTATAAATATTGAAAATATCCCCGGGTTGGGTGTTGACTTCTCTTAAAATAACACCCTCATGCGTTATAAAATTCCCATCTATGAGGATATTATTAATCAATCCTTCTGTCATCATGATCAATATCTCATCTTCTTTGACTGATTCTTTGACGATTTCAACCAGAACATATCCTCTGCTCACATAGTAATTCTCTATGTATGACTCCAACTCCTGTAAGGTAGAAAGTGAATCGAAAATCTCCTCAGTCAGCATATCATCAGCAGCGAAAAGTGTATTTCCAAATAATGAAATCTTTTTATCCTTGATCGATACACATTCATCAATCGATACATCAAATGAACTATCATGTTTTACAACACTGAGGATCGTATCGATCATCGAATAGGTTTGATAATATCCAAGTGTAAGGAGTTCTTTGTAACGAGAAAATTCTGTATTTTTGATATGACGGGTCGAAGGTCTGATAACGATATCTGCTTGTGTAAGTTCATCTTTGATCTTTGAGAACATCATAATATTGATGAGCTGACTTGCAAAACTTGAAATATTCGTAAGATCCGTTTCTGTTGCAAGATAATTCGTTGCATTTGACGCAATGATGATGTCTGCCCCCATATCCCGCATACTGCTGATCGGGAGATTATTCGTAATACCGCCATCGACATATAGCGTGGAATCTATCAAAACCGGAGAAAGAAGAAACGGAACCGTCATACTCGCCTGAACAACCTGTGGGAGCTCTCCATGTGTGAAAATGTGATTCGTGCCCGTTTTGATATCAGTTGTTGAAATAAAGAGCGGTGGATTCAATTTCAGGAAATCCCCCCTACTGAGATAGTTTGAACGCGTAAAATAATAATCAAGCTGGCTCGTGATCTCCTGCGTGTTCCCGAGTGAGTTCGGGAATTTCAATTCCCAATCCTCGAATCGTACACGCAAAACGTTTGCTTCATTGATGCGTCTGGAGTAATAATAGTACTGCTGCCTGTCTGAATCTGACACAAAGCTCCAGTCCGTTTTTTCAATTATTTCCTGGATCTGGTCAACTGAATATCCTGAAGCATAGAACGCAGCAATAAGTGCACCAAAGCTCGTTCCCCCAATATAATTGATAGGAATATTATACTCCTCCAAAGCGCGAAGCACACCGATATGTGCAATTCCACGTGCACCACCACCACTGAGCACTACACCCACAGTCGGTTCAGTATGCTCTCCAGCGTAGAGCATAACAGCACAAATAAACAATATGCTGAAGAGAAGGATAATTTTCTTTTTCATAGGTGTTTATAAAACCAAAAATCAGAGTTGTGATGTCAATATTTTTACGGGTTGAATAAGAATCTGAATTTATTGACATCCGATTTACCATTCAATGAAATACGAGCAATGAAAAATAAAAACGTCATCCTACTCATGTTTCGATGAGACATTCATTGTAGACAAAAAGGAGTATTCCATGAATCTTTATGATAAATTTGCGAGCTTTACAGAAGCCAAAATCCTCGAAGAACAGGGCTTTTACCCCTACTTCCGCGTGATCAGCTCAGAGCAGGACACAGAGGTTATTGTCAACGGCAAGAAAACCCTAATGCTCGGTTCGAACAGCTATCTTGGACTCACCAATCATCCTAAGGTCAAAGAAGCTGCTATAGAAGCAACCAAAAAATATGGTACCGGGTGCGCCGGCTCGCGATTCCTGAATGGTACACTGGATATCCATATCGAGCTCGAAGAACGGCTTGCAAATCTTGTGGGAATGGATGCTGCACTTGCATATTCGACCGGCTTCCAGGCAAACCTTGGTGTGCTTAGCACGATCGTGGGTCGGGGCGAATACTTCGTTACCGATAAACTCGATCATGCCAGTATTATCGATGGCTGCCGTTTATCATTCGGGAAGATGCTCCGCTTTAATCATAATGACATGGATGATCTCGAACGGGTGCTGCAAAACATCGAAGAAGCTCCGAAACTTATTGTTGTTGATGGTATATTCAGCATGGAGGGTGACATCACAAAACTACCCCAGATCGTACACCTTGCAGAACGATATAATGCGCAGATCATGGTTGATGACGCACACTCGATCGGTGTTCTCGGCGAGAAAGGTTCAGGTACGTCAAACCATTTCGGATTGACCGATAAGACCGATGTCATCATGGGAACCTTTAGTAAGTCTCTTGCTTCGGTTGGTGGTTTTATTGCAGGAAATGAAGAACTGATGCATTATCTGAAGCACTTCTCCAGACCGCTTATCTTCAGTGCTAGTCTCCCGCCAGCTTCGGCTGCAACGGTGATCGCTGCGCTGGATATTATGGAGAGCGAACCGGAACGTATCGAGCGTCTCTGGGAAATTACCAGATATATGCAAAAAGGATTCGTTGATATAGGTTATGATATCGGAACGAGCTGCACACCGATCATTCCGCTCCATGTTGGTGAACTCATGACTGCATTCAAGATGTGGCGCATGCTGGCCGATGACGGTGTGTTCATTAATCCTGTTATTCCTCCTGCAACTCCTCCGAATGACTGCCTGATCCGCTGTAGCTTCATGGCTACCCATACAGATGACCAGATTGATATGGCGCTGGATAAATTCAAAAAGGTTGGTAAGAAACTGGGAGTGATATAGAAAACATTTAGAATAGTTTAAAAAGCTAAGCTTCTCCAAAATTCTGAAAAGAATTCAAAACATTTATTATCTATCATTTTAGTCTTAACTTTTTTCATATACAATGAGTTTATCTGTCCCTTGATTACCTCTTTATCACTTTCTGAAATATTATAAGTTGTAGCAAAGCAATTTAAGTCCTTTTCAACACGATTTAACTTTTTAGGTGAAATAAGCTGCATATTTAACTCATGAAATGCAAAACCTAAAAATACAATTCTATCTGCAGTATTCATCTCTTGTTTGATTTCTAAAATTTCGCTTGAACTAGGATCAGTTCCTTCAGTAAAAGTTTTAATACCTTTGCTAAGCTCAATTAGCTTATTTGGGCTAAGAGAACCACCAAAACCCATAACGCAACTTTGATTTGACCATGGTAAATGACCAACGCTTCCATAAGGATGAAAAATGTTTATACAACTCATCATTTCAATTGCTTCATCCTGTTCTAAGTGATAATAGTCTTGAAGGGCATTAAACATGAAATGTTCCAGACATCTATCATAATTAAATATAATAAATGAAGTAGATTCAAATCTAGATTTAAGTTCATTTTTTGTGCAGTTAGCTCTTAAAATTTGAAATAACTTATTGTACCATGTCTTAGATAAAGATGAAAAATCAATTTTGGAATTCATATCAGATGTTTCAATAAATAACTTACTACCTTTCTCAGCATCCAATATTGAATTAACAATTGCTAGTTTCCCACATGTTGCAATCATATTATCATCTCTATGAGAATCTATTAAGTCATCAATTGATGTTGCTAAAGGAAGAGAATCTCTAATTTGCCAAGACTTTTGAATATATGTTCTAATGTCATCATCAGGTCCACCTGTTTTTGTAAGTATTCGGAATGCTTTATCTATAAGATCACTTCCACTTATCTTTCTATTCCAATCATCATAATGTATATCCAATAAAGATGATATATTATCTTTAAGCTCGACTCCTGTTGGAAGGTCGACTTCCTGACTTGCTCCAGCACCTAGAATAAACACAGTTTCTTTTTCCATTTTGTTACCTCCTAGTATCGTTTTGATTATGTGATTTCAATTTCAAAATTATCATAATCTCTCCACCACTCTCCCGTCAGTCGTCACATACTCCGTCATCAAGTTCGCGGTTAAGCAGGAATGCACGGGCAAAATGTAGAGCACATCCCCAATCTTATAATTTGAAATTCGTGCTTCCGGAACAGCAACGATACCATGTTCCTGCGATAAATTCTTTACATACATGCCCGGAATAATATTTCCCCAACGTTTACCAATATTCTCAACAATTTGTCCATAAATTGTTCCATACTCATGATGTTCCAGTCGTTCTTTGGAAAAATGTACTCCCCCGCCATATATGACGATCTCATGCCTTTTTTTGTGTATTGCAACGATCGGGCATGCCATTGCCACTGCAACCTGGTCAATAGAACACGATCCAATATAATACTGCATGAGATCATAAAAGACAAAATTGCCGGGTCGTATTTCGTCAATACCCGAAAAGTCCTCAACCACACTACAGCTTGGCGTATCTCCTATCGAGAGAAGTGCATCGGGATACCTTGATTTGAGTTCGAATAGTTGTTTTGTGTAGCTTTTATACTCCTTTAGAATTTCTGGTTGTGACCTACAATTGTACATTTGTCCCGCATGAGTGAGAAATCCTTTAAAATTCAACAAATCACTTTCTTCTGCACATTCACGTATAGAATTGATCATCATACAATCATTAGCTGGAATTCCGGCTCTATGATAGCCGACATCTATCTTAATAAAGAATCCAACCTGGTTTTTCAGATTTTCAGCAAGAAATTGCACAACCTCCTCTGACTCGACCAATACATTGAGAGAAACCATTTCTGCGAGGGCATTTATCGTATCGATCTCGAGAATATTTACAGGAAAAGCAACAGTGATATCACTCCATTCCTCAGAAAAGTATTGTGCCATCTCAAGAGATGAAACGGTAATTTTATCAACCCCAATTTCTCTGAACCAGTTCCCTATCTCAAGTGACTGATGCGTTTTGAAATGGGGACGGAAGATCACGTTATTTCTCTGTGCTTTGTCATACATTTTCCGGATATTTTTCCTGCATGTATCTTCATCTAAAAGTAAGGTTGGTTTCGTGATTTTGTTTGATCTCATTTCTGCCATCTAAAAATCTGCTCTCACTTCCATTTTAAGCTGGTAGCGCGCATCGGATTTTGGATATTTTTCCAGATAATATTTCAGGAAACCGGTCACGTATTTGCTGAACTTATAATCGAACTGAAACGTAACCCGGGAATTCAGTCCGGCTCTTTTGCTATAGAGAATATTCGCAAAATAATCCGAACCTTTTCGTTCATTTTGCTGCAGATGCACCTGGGCAGTAAAATGATACTTCGATCCTGCATTATACACGAACTCAGGTTCAACTGTGTATGATGTAATTGTATAATCATCTGTACCGTCGAGTTTTGCACCATTTTCGCAGTCAAGGGCAAATTCAGACGAGATGATCATATTGTACCCGAATTTATATGAAATATCAGTCGAGAATCCCCATACTTTAGAGTTGAGAAAATCCGCTGTCTGATAATTAGAAATAACATCAGTATACTTGACTTCATTCTCGAAATTCCACTGCCTCACTTTGTAAAAATTCAATGCTGCAGTATAGCTGTCCTGATCCAACTCGTCGAATTCGTTTTCATATTGATTATCGATCTTTTTTGTCTTTTCATAAAGAAATCGCAGAACGATCTTGTTTTTTTTGATATTATACCAGAGCTGTTCCTTATATCGCTGATATCCATAATCGGTATATTTTTTATTCATAAGAGCACTCGGCTTGAGGAGGTAGAGATCGAGCTTGTGTGGTGTGCTGGATTTCTCTTGAATTGCAACATCTGAGGTGAGGATGATCTTATCAAGAAAAGAATTCAAACCATACGATTTTTCAGAGATTCCTCGCGATGGATGTATCTGCAGATTCCAGTTCATCTGAAGTTCAGTGATCGGTTCAGGTGTTCCCACGATCGTGATCTCATAATCATAATCTCCATCCTCCTGGTGAAATCCAAGACTGTCATACAGTCCGTTACCGTCACCAACATAGATAAGTTCTTTCACTTTTGGATATAGTTCGAGATTCCCGATCTTATAATTTACGCGATTCGATATAGTATTCTTTATCATATCAAAGGAAAGCTGCGAATTCATAAGATCAAAATTCGTGTTGCTGGCACCGGTAAGATATTTATTTTCTCTGTGCGAGTATTCGATCTTAAAATTCGTCGTACCCTGGATATATGATATTCCTGCTTTGTAGAGTTGTGCTTTTTTATAATCGAACCAGTCGATCTTGAGACTGTCAACGAACTCGTGTTCATAACCGAGTGTGAATTCCGTATTCCAGAAATTAGATGTGAAGCCGTAAAAATATTTGGTTGTTCTAAAACCGAAATCCAATATGCCGTCATTCTCAAACATCTTATCAGAAAAACCAGCTTTCAACTTTATAAAACCTATCGCGTAATCCCCATCAACAGAATGAGTTCTTTGAATGAGTTTTTCATCTGCTGTGCTGAGAGTCGAATCGCTTTCCTGGGTAATTTGTGAAAATGTGTATCGCATAGATGGAAGTATGGGAAAAGCCGGATTTTGCGAATATGAAAATGAGTTCGAGAAAGTTTGTTGATGAGCTACATCCTTCATATACTTCTCATAAAAACGTACTCTATTAGATATCCATCGCGGCATCGACATATCGACCGATCCACCGTATTCGGTTACATCAACGGTATCTGTTTCAACAAAATCAGATGTCTGATACTGGGTTTCTGCGGATTCCACCCGTGCAAGTGAGTGAAAATACTTATCATGAGCCCGATAATATACTGAGGTTTTTGCTTTCCCTTGTAAGAAAAATGGTAGCTCAAGATTTAATGAATGATAGTGCGCAAAACCGTTATTATGATCGTCATCGATGGGAGAGAAGCTGTTTTGGTCATAGTTTGTTAACATACCCTCAGAAACAATTTCGAAACTCCCCAGTTCAAGCTGTGCCCTCATATCCACATTTGTGCGTTTCTCCGGGAATGGAAGTTGGATCTCAGGAATATATTCTCCTTTCCCTTCCCCGACCCATTCATATGAAATATAGCCCGACTTATTATATGTGCCTTTGCCTGAACCCACATAGGAAAAACTCACCAGGTAATTCCCTGTAGAATCGAAACCCACATACACATAATGAGAATCTGCAAGAATGTAGTTTCCATCTCCAACTGCAACCGAATCAACACCACTGATCCGGGCTTTCTCAGGATCATTCCCGGCTTCTTTTAAGATCTGCTTTTCCTCATCGGTCAAACTGAAATTCAATGGATTGTCTTTATCATCATTATTACTGACAATCTTCAGTGATAGGTTAAGACCATTATCAAAAAAGGCAAGTTCCCCGGCACCAAGATAGAAATTACTTCGATATTCCTCTGCTGTGTACTCGTAATCCGCAATAATATATGACTCTTCAGTGATGATATTGTTATTCTGGAATGTGATCGAGCCCTCATTGTAATCGATAAAATAATCATTCCCTCTCGTAAGAAGAGAGCCGTTCAAATATATCTTATCAGTTCCGGAAAGCACCCGAACACTTGAGCTGTTCTTGCCCGGCAAATAATATGGTCCCTGGATCCCTTCTGTTCCGTAAAAAGAATAACTTTTAAAGTCACCATTTGATACTGCTGCCGACACATTCACCTTTTGTGCACTTGTCCAGTTAAACGTCACCCCTTCGAGTTTGAAATCGTAATTTGCATAATACGTGTCATCAAAACGGGTGAAGAAATCACCGAACTGCAGACTATAGTTTCCGGAATATACTTTGATGAACATCTTATCGAACTCGCTAAGTTTTTTGGTTGTGCCTTCAGTTGATATTGGGGTCGTATTGTCAGAAAGCTGTGCCTTCAAAAAGATATTTTTAGACAACTCTCCATCAACCTGCAAATAGAGTGACTGATCAAGATCCATATCCTGTTTATTTCCGAGTGAAAGGGCAAAACTCTTGCTTCCAGAAATATTCAGATTGGTTTGGGTATCATACTGTTGCTGAAACTCTTTTGTTTTCTGCTTGTCTGTTTGTGTTTTGGGTATTCTATCAAGAGGTAAGAATTTCTGAAATGAATACACTAGACTTTTGGGAAAAACCTTAAAAGATACTTTGATTCTTTGGGAAGGTTCAATTTGTTTCTGCATGAAAATCGTACCCTTTATGTAGTTTAGAGTATAGTCCGCTCCTTTAATGAGCAAGGTATCCTGATAGCTTACCCGTTCCGAATTATTAATGATATGGTCGTACCCAAGATCATATACACTTTTTTCTGATTCGAAAGTTATGATATTTGTTTTATTAAGAATCGAAAACTCTTCACCAAGAAGAGGGCTCGCCAAACAGCAGATGACGAGTACAAAGAATATGAAACGGTAAAAGTGCATTCCCCTCTATGATTTAGGAAGGATTAAGGCAAGTACGATATAAAGAAATATTCCCGAAGCGAAATATATCCCAAGCAGCACAAAAATGATCCTCACAATACTCACATCCATGCCGAAATATTTTGCAATACCTGAGCATACACCCCAGATCACGGCATGTTCAGAATCCCTTGTCAGATGTCTATCTTCATCACCTTCGACCGATATTTCCGTATCATCACCTGATTTTGCCGGAATAATCAACGCGGCAACAATATACATGAGAAAACCTGCTCCACCAAATATTATAAATAGCACCCAGATAGTGCGTATAATCGATACATCTACATCCAGATACTCTGATAAGCCGCTGCAAACACCTGCGATCTTACCATTTTTCGGATCTCTATATAATACCCTATTAGTTCTCATTTGACTCTCGCTTTCTTGCTGATAAATATATAATATTTCGTAACTCATCGACATTTTTTGCATTTTTCCATCTTGTGTAGAAATTTTTCTCTTTCACGATCTGAGCTATTGACATAAGCGCACGAAGATGGAAATTGCGTTCATCCATCGAACCGATCAGCACGAACACGGTATGGACAGGTGGTTCATTTTCGTCAAATTTTATTCCTTCTTTACATCGAACGATGAGGATATCAAATTTCTTCTCACCCTGAACGATAATATGTGGAATTGCAAGACCTGGCTCGAGTGTTGTTGATGACTGCTGCTCCCTTTCCAAAAAAAGATCATATAGTTCATGATATGGAATATCGAGTCGAGGAGCGAGTTCTTTTGATACGATAGTGAAAAATTCATTTTTACCGATTTGACAATCAAGATCGAGAATTACAGCTGACCGAACGAGTTTATCGAACCTGTCTTCAACGATATTATCCCGCCGGATAAGGATCTCCTTCAATTCATCAATTAATGTTGAACTCGAGATCTTCTTATTGGTTACCCTTTCTACGATATGAATCAGCGCTGATTTTCTTTCTACTCGTACACGAACGTAAAGAAAATACCAGGCAATACACAAGAGAACAAATATTCCTGTAATGATGAGGGGTATTATTCCCATTTCGAAGATGAGAAAAGCATATATGATGATCGCAACAATCTGCAGCCATGGATAAAGCGGCGCCTTAAATGATGGTTGATAGGTATCAATCCTGCTCTCTCTCATAACGATCAAAGCGACATTGGTATAGAGGAAGAGGATGATCATCATGGTAGATGCCGCTTTCACGAGGTTTTCCAGGTTAAGAAATGTTATCATAACGATCATGAACAGTGCAGTAAACATGATCGACATATAGGGCGTTTGTCCACTTTTGCTCATTTTACTGAAAATATTTGGAACAAGTCTGTCCCTGCTCATTGCCATCGGGAATCGTGATGCTGACAGGATACCAGCATTTGCTGTCGAGAAAAAGGCGAAAAGAGCAGCAACAGCAAGTAAGATCATGCCGAACTTTCCAAAGATAACATCTCCACCTTTTGAAATTGGTGTTAGAGAATTCGCAAGAGTTTCAGGTCGGACTATTCCTACTGTTACGAACACAACTGCTACATAAAAAAACATCACGACAATAAAAGCAATGAACATACCAAGAGGGAGATTTTTCTTGGGTTTTTGGATCTCCTCAGCAATACTTGCAACCTTTGTTAAACCGCCAAAGGAAACAAAAACAAGGCCGACAACAGGAATGACTGCACCAAAACCTTTTGGTGAAAAGGGTATAAAATTGTGTAAATTTACCTTTGTGACTCCGAGTAAGCAGTATAAAAACAGAATAGCAAGTAATGAGATAACAAGGAATATCTGAAACCTGCTCGTATTTTTCACACTTCTGATGTTGATAAGAGCAAACAACAAGCAGAAAGCAATAGCAATTACTTTGATATGAATTTCCGATAATCCTGGAAAAAGTAAATTGGCAAATGCACCGATCCCGATAAGTGCAAAGGCACTTTTTAAAGCCAGGCTTAACCAGCTTGCAAATCCCCCAAGAGTACCGGCAACGGGACCCATACTACGTTCAATAAAGAAATAACTGCCTCCGGCTTTGGGCATTGCAGTGCTGAGTTCGATTTGAGCAAGCATTCCTGGGATCACTATTAAACCTGCTAAAATATATGCGACAACAACTGCAGGACCTGCTTTTGCAAAGGCAAGACCGGGTAACACGAACAACCCGGAACTTATCATTGCGCCACTCGCTATGCTAAACACATCGATTAGATTTAATTTTTTTTGGAGTATCTGTTTTTCCGCCATAATTATTTCAAAACTCAATGAAAAAAAATGTCAATCTTCTTTCAAAACAAAAGCCAGGCATGAAACCTGGCTTTAAATTTATATGTTTAACTGTTTTATTAGGGTGAATAGATATTATTGGCATCAATGTTTGCAGGAACAGAGCTATCATACCAATCTGTGTGTGTGTTACCACCGTTTTCTGCCCAATCCACAAAGAACAAATATGCCCAATTAATTGGAGATAGTTCAATAGGATAATCCCATTCATCTGCTACATTAATCGCCCATGGTAAATTATTTGATGTTTTAAAGTATTTGGGATCGGGAGCAGTAGGATCTGAGTCATCGTCACAGGTTCCCCAATGGGGTGTGCCAGCCATCTTGATCGTGGGCTCATAATCGGGAAGATGAATCTCTTTTTGTCTGTCATCATTAACGTATATGAATGGATTGTAAGGAGCAGTTCTTGTCAGACTAGCTACAGCGATCGGTGTGTCTAAAGTATATGTGAACTCGAACTCTGCAGGTGTGATGTATGTTTCGCTCTCAACCGTATTGATCCATGTTGAAGGATCTCCAGGTGCTTCCTGCATCAGGTTGAATGCATCCTGGAAGAGAATGACCACTGCATTGTTCGTACCAGTATCAACATATTGATGGGCATCTCCGTGATCATCAAAGGCACTGAAATTTGAGATTGCAAAGGGGAACTGTACACCAAAGCCATTGTGATAGCCTGCTCCAATAGCTTCAAGCTTAAATGAACCGTGAATATCAACAAGTTCATTACTCGCATTGGTCACCTGCATATAACTCCAAAGTATTACAATATCATTGAAATCATAATCGCCTTTACTGGGCCATTTATCCTCAAAAGCAAGGGTATAATAGGTATTTTCTGACGGGGTATAGTTATTAAATGCTCTATCGGGATCGTCGGGATAATCATCTTCATCGTCCGGAACACCATCTCCATCGGTATCTGTCCCATAAGCACAATCTTCGGAGTACGATGCTGTTGGATCTTTATAAGGCCAATTAGCTGTTGACCAGTCTGCATCATCTACCTGGATACATGTTAAATTTGGATTATTTGATGCATCAAATTCAGTAAAATTTGTATTATTCCCATTTTTAACGTTCAGCATTGTGAGTTGATTGAAATGACAACCTAGAATAGTTAAAGCTGTATTAGCAGATACATCCAAGTTTGTGAGTTGATTGTCCCAGCATTTTAATTCTTCTAATGCCGTATTAGCGGATACATCCAGACTTGTGAGTTGATTATAAGTACAACATAAGATTGTTAATGCCGTATTAGCGGATACATCCAGACTTGTGAGTTGATTTACATAACAATAAAGATCATTTAAAACTGTATTAGCCGATACATCCAATGTCGTGAGTTGATTCCCCCAGCAATATAAACCGGTTAAAGCAACAAAGTCTTCAATACCTGTTAAATCACTAATACTTCTAGAAGTGACATCAAGACTCGTAACCGTATTAATATTAGCCGTTAATACATAATCATCCAATACATCATCATAGCCCCAATCAATTAAGGCTTGTTCAAAGTTATCATCGGGTACATACGTTGTGTTTTTACCACCATCTTCGGAGTGCGATGCTGGTGCATCTATATTTGGCAAAGTTTTTGTTGGGCATACATCATCGGGGATCAAGCCAGATTGTGGATTCGTTATGTGCGCAGTTTCCTGTAATTTTCTCCTTTCATATTCTTCATTCACCTCAAGATCAGAAATACTCCCTCCGCGTTTGGTATCTGCAGATTCAGAAATTTTCTCATCGGAACTCTTCCCGGATGACATACATAGACAGGGTGTGTCGGGAAGAAGATATGTATCATCTCCAAATTCAAACTGCAGCTCCCCGTTAATGATCGGCACCTCCTGTGTGCCAAACGGACTGACCACGGTTAATTGTTCACAGTCACAGGGTACTGCAACGATCGTGTTGAACGCACCATCAGACAGTGTCATGCCCTTTGCAATAAATCGTCCATCATCTTCGGGATCGTTATCATATATCTTGAATATGATCCCTTCAATAGGTTCATTCGAGTTATCTGTGACACTAAGATCGACATACACAGACTGGATTGTTCTGTAATTGAAATCTTCGGGAACTTGAATTTGATTTATATCAATGGGATCATCATTTCCTATGTTTGTTGTCTGTTCACAAGCAGTAAAAACAAATAAAAAAACAAACGTTAAAAATATACAAATCTTCTTCATTCGTCCTCCAAATGAATTGTTGAATGTATTTTTGTATATTCTTCCATGTTGGTCAAGTTTTTTATTATTTATTTCTCACATTAAAAAAAGCCAGGCATGAAACCTGGCTTGGAATTTATATGCTTATCTGTTTTATTAGGGTGAATAGATATAATTTGCATCGATGTTTGCAGGAACAGAGCTGTCATACCAATCATTATGCAAGGCACCCCCGCTTTCTGCCCAATCGGCAAAGAATAAGTATGCCCATGTGATCTGAATCTTCTCGATTGGATATTCCCATTCATCAGCTACATTGATAACCCAAGGTAAATTGTTCGAAGTTTTGAAATACCGATCTGTTCCAGGGTTGGAGTCATCATCGTATGTTCCCCAATGAGTGGTTGCTGCCATCTTTGATGTGGGCTCATAATCAGGAAGATGAATTTCCAGAAGACGGTCATTATTAACATAAATGAAGGGATTATAAGGTGGTGTTCGTGTCAGACTTGCTACAGCAATTGGTGTTCCCAGTGTATAGGTGAATTCGAATTCCGCAGGGGTTATGTATGATTCGCTCTCAACCGTATTGATCCATGTTGAAGGATCTCCGGGTGCTTCCTGCATAAGGTTGAAGGCATCCTGGAAAAGAATAACTACTGCATTAGTGGTGCCGTTATCGAAATACTGGTGGTCATCTCCATGGTTATTGAACGCATAATAGTTGCCCCTCAAAAAAGGAAACTGCACACCAAAACCATCGTGATAGCCTGCTCCAATAGCTTCAAGTTTGAACGAACCATGTATATCAACCAGTTCATTACTTGCATTCGTAACCTGTGTAAAATTCCAGTGTATGACAATATCATTAAAATCATAATCATTCTTTCGGGGCCATTTATCTTCAAAAGCTAATGTATAGTACGTATCCTGTGCAGGGAAATAACTATCATATGCACGTTCGTCGTCCATGGGGTAATCGTCGTTCATATCAGTCACTCCATCACTGTCACTATCCCAGCCATTGATGAACTGTGCCCAAGTGCAACCATTTATCGGTGCGTCATAATCATTTGATGTTTCATCATATAGCATAGTTGCACCAGTTCCTTCATCCATTCTCCAGTATGCTACAAGTCCTGAAGTTGATGGATCAATGAGCTTATTATATGTTGAATTAACCTGTGCTCCTGAACGTGCAGTTGACCATACACGGACTTCATCCATGTAACCACCAAAAGGACTAGCTGTTGTTGATAATGATGCATTATTCCCCGAAAGATTGGAAGAAGTAGTTGCCGGAATAGTTCCCGTAAATGCTAATGTAATGGGTGTTGAATTCCCATTAATGTACAATTTTAGTCTGTCTGCATTCGTGCCACCAGCTCCGTCAAAAACAACTGCCCAATGAAACCAAGTGTTGCTGGAAATTGCTGCATCATACCCTGCCCAGGTGGCATAGGAGTCTGACCCGTTACCCAGGTCGATATAGAATGTTCCACCACCTGTGTATATACTGATGTCATTATTCGCATCAGAATATTTCGAAAATATAATTTCGCTGTCAGTGTTACTGGCTTGACATGCCCGTCCTTCAACAGTGAATGTCGAAACATTGTTTAATTCTGAAACATCACCAAGATCAACATAGTCATTAACCCCGTCAAAGCTTAGGCAATAATTAGTTAATTTTGTAGTGGGATTGTAACCCTTTGGATCAAGAAATGGGGCTTCAAGTTTTGTATAATCACCATATTCAAAGTATAGTTCGCCATTGACAATTGGGATCATACGAATATCTATTGGGCTGACAACAGCTACTTCTGTACAACCTTCAGGAACAATAATTTGAGTTTGATATTTTCCACCACCAAGTGTTATACCTTTTGCAACTAATCTACCACCAGCATCAGGATGAGCATCATAGATCTCAAAATTGATACCTTTAACAGGTTCATCAATAGGAGATGTAACATGTAGATCTACAGTGACATCTATACAGGTCTCATACGCAAAATCTTCAGGTACTTGAATTGTATTTATGTTTATAGGATCATCTTGTGTTATTGTTTCTGTTACATTTTCACATGCTGTAAAAAATAAAAATGTTGTAAGGATAACCAATAATATATTTTTTTTCATGGCAAACTCCGAAAGTTGATGATAAAAAAAAATGTCGTACAAAAAAAAGTCAACTTTTTTAGGAATTTATAAAATAAAGTTTTATTATCTCAATAATTATTGACAATCTCAACCCAAAACAATGGGTTACCCAAAAGGATTTACATGATAAAAAAATCAGTCTTTGGAAAAGAGATATATGAGTATACAGGAGTTATACATATTCATACTGAGCACTCCTTTGATGGACACGGCACACTACAAGAAATAGTTGAAATAGCTCAGCAGGAACATATTGATTTTCTCATAATTACCGATCATAGAAATATAGATGTGAAAAAAGAACTATCTTTGTTACTTCCACATAATGTTATACCAATTATCGGTTATGAGATGAATGATGCAAACAAAAATAACCACTACCTAATCTTCGATATTGATGAAGTTTACCCCCTGACAATGACAGTTGAGGAATATGTTTCAAAAACAAGAGAACAAGGTGGAATAGGTTTTATAGCACATCCTTTTGAGAAAAGAAAATCGCGGCGAACACTGAGAACCTATGTTTGGACTGATTGGTCAGTCATGGAATTTGATGGTATGGAAATCTGGAATTATATCTCCGAATGGACTGATAAGTTACGCATTCCCTTGAACGTAATCCCTAAAATACTATTTCCCGATACTTCGATAAGCAGACCCAACAAACAAACAGTCAGAAAATGGGATGAATTGAACAATAACGGTCGAAGAATTCCAGCCATCGGGAGTGTTGATTCTCATCAGAACAAGTATTCTTTTGGTCCGTTTTCGATATCCTTCCTTCCTCATAAGAAATTATTCAAGACAATCCGCACGAATATCCAGACAAGAGAACCCATTTCTGACAAAAAACCCGAGCAAGCAATTCTCTCGAAGCTCAAGGCAGGGAATTCATATGTTGTGAATTACACACATGCTGATCCTTATATGTTCTATTGCGGAATTGAATCTAAGATCACAGAGAATTTCGCATTGCCCGGTGAAGAAATTTCAATATCTGAAAGAGAATTATATCTCTATATATATCTACAGCAGGATTGCCATGTAAAAATTATTCATAACGGAAAAGTAGTACACACAGAATATCGAAATAAGATATCATATCCAATTAAAGAAAAGGGATTGTATCGAATAGAAGTCTTCATTGGACTGAAAGGATGGCTCTTCTCTAATCCGATGTATGTGGTGTAATAACCTGCTCCTTAGTCTACACCCGATAAATCGAGATACGACCCGACAAGCAAATCCATCTCCTAAAATATGAGAAGGGAAATCGAGATTTAAAACTATAACAAATCCTTCCTGGATAGGACGGATTGAGGAAGGTAGACAACATTCATCCAAAAACTCAATTCATATTTGTTTTGACAGAAATATGCTTTTTACGATTTAGTGTCTTTCGTCAATTTCGTGAATAATATTTAAGAAGGAGTATTATGAAAGAGATTTTTGTTCAGGATCTCAACTCCATGGAAGGTAGTGAGATCATTGATTTTTTTGCCGTAAGCGAAAAATCGATAAGAAAAAGCAGAAATGGTAAATTTTTTATACGCGTGCTTTGCCTTGATAAAACGGGACAAGTTACAGGTTTTATTTGGGATAATGTTCCTCAATTCCAGGATTGTTTCAATGTTGGAGACATTGTAAAACTTAAAGCGCTTGTCACAACTTTTGAAGGTAATCTACAACTATCTATTAGAAACATCAGAAAAGCTGAAGATAACGAATTTGATATAGCAGATTTCTCTCCAACAACAACGAAGGATACAAACAAATTATTAGATAGACTGTTTGGTTTTATCGATTCTGTAAAAAATGAATACCTCTCAAAGTTGCTCCATCTGTTCTTTGATGATAAAGAATTTCTCGAGAAATATTCAAAAGCACCAGCAGCGAAAAACTGGCATCATAACTTAGTTGGTGGGCTTTTGCATCACTCCACGACTGTCACGACAATATGTGATGCTGTAAGTCCGCTCTATGAAGAAATCGATAGAGACCTTCTCATCACCTGTGCAATCTTGCATGATATTGGAAAAATAAAGGAATACACGTTAGCTCCCTTCATCGATTTTACTGATGAAGGACGTCTGATCGGGCATGTTGTTATGGGAAATAAGATGGTGGTTGATAAATGCGAAGAAATTAATAATTTTCCTGGAGACCTCCTGATGAAGGTCGAGCACTTGCTTCTCAGTCATCATGGTGAACGGGAGTATGGTGCGGCTGTTCCTCCCAAAACAAAGGAAGCGCTTATTCTTCATTATGCAGACAATCTCGATGCACAAGTTGCTGGGGCATCAGACCTGATCGATAAAGCTTCAGAAGAGAATTCAACGTGGACTGATTATCACCATCTTACTAATCGGGAGTATTTCACAGAGTAACATTTTCTCGGAATGCCGATTTTCTTGACTGCATTTTAGTAGATTGGACATTTTACGAGTTCAAAATATATTCTAATCAAGGATTTCTCATGAATATTAAAATTTCATTTCCGGATGGTTCTGTACAGGAATTTCCAAATGGGATCACTCCATTGAAGATAGCTGAAGGCATCAGCAAGGGGCTGGCAAAAGAAGCTCTTTGCGCACAATTCAATGACAAAGCTGTCGATATGACACGTCCCCTTGAAGAAGACGGTTCCATTCTGTTCTATAAATTTCCAGACGCCAAAGGCAAAGATGTTTTCTGGCACAGCAGTTCACACATCATGGCACAGGCAGTCAAACGCCTTTTTCCTGATGTGAAAGTCGCAATAGGACCCTCAATCGAGCATGGTTTCTATTATGACTTTGATAAAGAAACTCCCTTCACTGAAGAAGATCTTATTAAGATCGAAGAAGAAATGCAGCGTGCTGTCGATGAGAATTTCTTCTTTGAAAGAAAAGTACTCGATCGTGATGAAGCTCTTGAATTATTCGAAAGTCTCGGCGAAACATATAAGATCGAACTTATCAATGACATGCCAGAAGATGAAGTCATATCAATCTATGTACTCGGAGATTTCGTCGATCTATGCCGTGGACCTCATCTTCAATCCACCGACAAAGTCAAATTCTTCAAACTGCTGAAATTCTCCGGCGCTTACTGGCGCGGTGATGAGCATAATAAGATGCTCCAGCGTATTTACGGCATCTCATTCCAAACCAAAAAAGAACTTGAAGATCATCTTCAAAAATTGGATGAAGCAGAAAAAAGAGATCACAGAAAAATCGGTAAAGAACTCGATCTGTTCGGTTTTTATGAAGATGTTGGAGCCGGTCTTGTACATTGGCATCCAAACGGCGGGATCATGCGCGATGTTATCGAGGATTTCTGGAAAAAGGAACATTACAAAGCCGGATATCAGATTGTATATACTCCGCATATTGGAAAGTCTGTTCTTTGGGAAACCAGCGGACATCTTGATTTCTACCAGGACAGCATGTATGCACCAATGAAAATTGACGAGATCGATTATTACATCAAGCCGATGAACTGTCCTTTCCACATCATGATATATAAATCAAAATTGCGCAGTTATAGAGAACTCCCCTACAAGTCGGCAGAACTTGGAACTGTATATCGTTACGAACGCTCCGGTGCTCTGCATGGTTTGATGAGAGTCCGTGGCTTTACTCAGGACGACGCACACATTATGTGCACTCCCGACCAACTGGTTGATGAAGTAGTAAAGCTGCTGGATTTCTCGCTCTTCTTCCTCAAAGCATTCGGATTTGACAGATATGACATCTACCTTTCAACACAGCCAGCTAAATTTGTTGGTGAAAATGAGATGTGGATTCGAGCCACCGATTCACTGAAAAAAGCTCTTGAAATTTCAGGCTTGGACTATACTGTCGACCCAGGAGAAGGTGTTTTTTACGGACCGAAAATTGATATCAAAATAAAAGATGCGCTTGATAGAGCATGGCAGTGCACCACCATTCAATTTGATTTCAATCTCCCAGAACGCTTCGATATGACCTACATCGGCGAAGATAACGAAGCACATCGTCCTTATATGATACACCGCGCTCTTCTCGGCTCACTTGAACGATTCTTTGGTGTGCTTATCGAACATTATATGGGCAACTTCCCGGTTTGGCTTGCTCCAGTTCAGGTTCAGGTTCTTCCGATAAGCGAGAACCAGCTTGATTATACAAAGGAGATAATGCAATCGCTCAGAGATGCTGATATTAGAGCTAATATCAGTATGCAGAACGAAAAGATCGGTTATAAGATCAGAGAAGCTGAAAAACAGAAAATCCCATATATGGTGATCGTTGGCAACAAGGAGATCGAGCAGGGAACTGTCTCTATTCGAAGACACCAGAAAGGTGACATCGGATCATTTACTCTTCAAGATTTCATTGAATACATTAAACAAGAAATCAAAAATAAAAAATAAGGGAGAACTTCTCCCTTTTTTCTTTTGAAATATGAAAGTGCATGTTTCGGAATTAATAGCAATTCCAAGATCAAAAGGAAGAGACGCCATCGGTTGGAAAGAACCGGTCCCATTTCAAGGTTCAGATATCTGGAACACCTATGAATTCTCATTCCTGCGACCAGACGGTAAACCAACTGCAGGAATTCTCACTATCGAATATGATGCAGATTCTCAAAATATTGTTGAAAGCAAGTCACTCAAGTTATACTTGAATTCCTATTCCATGAAACGCTTCACTTCTTTAGAAGAAGTGCTGCATATTATAGAAACAGACCTGGGAAAAACTCTTGGTACAAAAAACTTACAGCTTTCATATGAATCAAATGCTTCTTTCACTAATAATTTTACAGACAGCTCTCAATTCCTCTGTTTGGATGATATAGATATCGATGATATCTCAGAATACACACCAAATCCAGAATTGCTGAAAACTGCTCATGCGAAAAGTTTGGATTATTATTTCTCATCTCACCTTCTCAGATCAAACTGTCCCATAACAAACCAGCCCGATTGGGGTTCGGTGTATTTGTATTATCGTGCAGATGATAAAACACTGCAACCAGGATCATTCGTACAATATATCATTTCATATAGACTTCACAATGAATACCATGAAGAGTGCTGCGAGAGAATACTGTATGATTTGGTGCACATTCTTGAACCGGACAAGCTTGCACTGATCTGCAAATACACCCGACGCGGCGGTATTGATATTAATCCCCTACGAATCTATCCAAGAGAAACATGCCTTGCTGAGATCCCCGAGGAATTTACACAACTCATATACACCCGTGACTTTCATCAATAGAAAATATTGACATCAAATTCATTCTCAATATCGTTACATCAAAGGAAAATACTAATTGTATAAAAAAGTTATGAAGATTATCAGCTTGCTTATCGTTTGTGCGGTGTTATTTGCTGGATGCAATAGTGCAATTCCAACTTTTGATGGAGAGAAAGCATTCAAATACCTCGAAGAACAATGCACGTTCGGTCCACGGAATCCCGGCTCAGAAGGTCATGAGCTCTGCAAAAATTATATTATCAAGTTCATGGAAGATCATGGTGCTGAGGTTCGCACACAGGATTTCACTGCATCAGTTCGAGGTGACGAATTCAAATTCACAAATATTATAGCATCCTATTATCCTGAAAGACCTCAGCGAATTTTCATCGGGGCACATTGGGATACCCGTCCCTGGGCTGATAGAGATGCAGATAGCACAAAGCATAATACACCCATCCTCGGCGCTAATGATGCTGCGTCTGGAGTTGCGGTACTTTTGGAGTTAGCAACGATCCTGCAAATAAATGAACCTCCGGTTTATGGATATGATCTTATCTTTTTCGATGGAGAGGATGCAGGTTCATATGGAAAAACAAAAAACTGGTGTCTTGGTTCGCAGTATTTTGTTGAACATTATCATGGAAAAGAACCCGAATTTGTTATCGTGATCGACATGATCGGTGATAACGAACTGGAAATAAAAAAAGAGCCATTCTCTCTGATGTCATCTCCCGAGCTGGTTGATAGAGTATGGAAAATAGCAAAGAAAAATAATCTGAAGGGATTTTCATCAAAAGTCACAACCTATATTTACGATGATCATTATCCCTTTCTTGAAGCCAGCTATGATGCGATCGACATCATTGATCTGGATTATCCATACTGGCACACGACAGAAGACACACCCGACAAATGTAGTCCAAAAAGCTTACAAAGCGTAGGCACAATGCTTATGCATCTGATCTATGAATAAATATTTTACTCCCGACGAACGAAATATTATCATCTTCATTGTCGCCTTTCTGGTCGTGGGGCTTGTGGTCATGAATGTGCGAAATATCTCATCCATTCTGGAGGCTGACTCAACACTTAATATTCAGGATAGCATCAAAAAAGTGGTTGATAAATCTCACGAACCAATGATGATCAATATAAATGATGCCGACATAGAAACCCTTGCCGAACTGCCGGGAATAGGACCTGTAAAAGCGCAGGCAATATATGATTATAAAACCGAACAGGGAACTCTCTCCACTCTTTGTGAATTGACAAATATCAAAGGCATCGGCAAAAAAACACTGGCAAAATTACTCCCCTACCTCGAAATGATCGGTGATTCAGCAGAAGTTTATGCATACGTTGCTGAGGATACTCAAACGTCTTTTTCTGAAGAATCCTTAATGGATGGTCAAAAGTTAAATATAAACATTGCTACTGTTGAGCAGCTCCAGACCTTAAAAGGGATCGGTAAAACAAAAGCACAAGCAATTATTGACTATAGAAATGAACATGGCTCTTTTCAAACCATAGAAGATATCATGAATGTCAAAGGGATCGGGCAAGGTACCTTTGATACGATCAAAAACGACATTGAGGTGTAATATGGAATTTCAGGATGTCGCAGCTTCACCGGCTCTTGCGAAAATGTATGAAGAACAGGGCAACTACGCAATGGCACTCATTATGTATAAGAAGTTGAACGAGAAAAAGCACGATGAATTCTATGATAAAAAGATAAGCTATCTCGAAGAGATCATCAGCTCCAAAAGTAAAAAAGATCGTGCTGCAATCGGGTCGTTCGTTATGAGTGACAATGAAAAGGATGTCTTCAATATTCCGAAGGAAGAAGAAAAAGAAGTTGAAGAGCCAGAGCCCAAACCGGAAAAAAAACCAAAGAAAACAGAGCAGAAAGAAGAACTCGACGACATCCTAAAAGGGAGTACCTCTGATATATCATACCTGATCCTTGATAAATATGCAGACATGACTGTTGAGCAATTTCTTGCACAGCTTGCAATACTTATCGGAAAAAACAGAAAACTCGATGACGTCAACTTAATGGATATTCTTCAGGCAATAGAAAGGTTGTAATGACACATAGTGCAGCTCATCATGAAAAAGGTATTGTTTACATCGACCCGGAAAAGATAAAATTAGTGATCTTCGACAAGGATGGCACACTCTCGGACCTGAACATGTGGATCGAGATCATCAAACAGAGAGCTCGATTATTGGGCAAACATTTTGACCTCACGCAAGAAAAAGTGAATGAGATCATTCGTTCGATGGGTGCAGATCCGTTTTCCACTAATATTCTCGATGTTGCGATCTTAACTGATTCCAGACCGATAACTGAAAAAAAAGTTATTATGAAATTAGTGGATTTCGGTTTTGATCGACCGACTGCATATCAAGCTACTCATAAGATTTTTGGAGAAGTGGACAGTATTGTCGATCTTCGTGAAATTGCGATGCCACTGGGAGATATACACGGACTTTTTAAATCTCTCAAAGATAATAAGATAAAGATTGCTGTTGCTACATCCGACCTTGCGGTTCGCTGTGAAAAGATCATGGAAGCATTTAATGCGCTGGAATACATCGATGCGATTTCCGGTGCAGACAGCACAAAAAATGATAAGCCAGCTCCAGATATGGTGCATTATGTATGTGAACTCCTTAATGAAACTCCGGAACATACTGCTGTTATCGGTGACAGCACATTGGACATGGATATGGCAAAAAATGCTGGTTGTACACTTACAATTGCTGTACTTACAGGCAAGGATGGAGCTGAACTGCTCGAACCAGCTTCGGATTTTGTGGTAAATTCTATTGATGATATAAAGGTTATGTGATGCGCAATATCGATTTGAACTCAGAAAAAGATAAAATTATTACATTTATCAAAACCTATTTCAAAAACGCAGGTTTTTCAAAAGGCATTATTGGACTTTCTGGCGGAGTAGATTCTTCTTTAGTAGCTTATCTTGCGGTTGAAGCACTTGGCAGAGAAAATATGATCGGCGTACTCATGCCTTACAAAACCAGCAGGAATGACAGTTTCGATGATGGCAAATTAGTTGCAGAAAATCTCGGAATGAAATATTATGTTCGTGAGATCACGCCAATGGTCGATGCCTATTTCGAGACCTATGAGCCGGAAGCAGACAGATTGCGAAAAGGGAACATGAAAGCACGAATGCGCATGTCCACACTCTATGACCTTGCTGCAAAGGAACATGCTCTTGTTCTTGGTACAGGCAATAAAACGGAACTACTATTTGGTTATGTTACACAATATGGTGACGGTGCCTGTGCACTCGAACCACTCGGCTGCTTGTATAAATCAGAAGTATGGAAACTTGCAGAAATGATGGGTGTTCCCAAAAACATCATACAAAAATCCCCTACTGCCGATCTGTGGGAAGGTCAAACCGATGAAGAAGAACTCGGACTTTCATATAAAGATGCAGATGAAATATTATATGCTTTATATGAGAAAAAACTCTCCCTAAATCAATTACTATCACAAGGATTTACAGAAGAACAAATACAACATGTTAAATCAATCGTAAAGAGAAATCGCTTTAAACAATCAATACCTCCTAATCCGGAAACTTATCAAACCGTATAAGAAAGACATCATATGAAGACCTATTTTGGAATACTCCAGCCCAAACGCTGCCAATTATGTAAAAAGCATAAAGCAACGAGAACATGTCCCAAAACCCATAAAAAGATCTGCTTTCATTGCTGCAATGAGATTCGCATAAAGATGGACTGTCCTTCGGATTGTAAATATGCGCTTAAAAGCACCCATGAAAAAAAGAATCTCCAGTTGAACAATTATTCGGAATCTATCACCGAGCAGCAGGAGCTTCTTGATCTGCATCTTAATGAGTGGTTAAAGACTGAAAATCCATCCTTCGATAATAAAACCCCTCGGGCATATGCTGAAACAGAGCAGGGAAAAAAGAAGATCGATAAATTTTTAAAGAATCACGAGCAAGCACTCAAAGGTCACCTAACATACAATTTTGTTAGGCAAGAACTTGGCATCCCGCAAATCAAGAAAACAATTGAAACTCACGAGGATATAGCTCAGAAATTCCTGGAATATGTCATCAATTATGATCACGAGAAATCCCTTCGACTTCTTGTTCATCACGACATCTATAAAGGTGATGTTTTGGTCCAAAATTATCTAAAGCGAAATCTCGGATTGAAAGCATTCAAGGCGATCAAAGAATACGATCTTGTTCGTTCCGCTCTGAGCAAGGAGCAGGATCAGGCAATCGTCGAATTTGAGATCAATGGCAAATATCCCCTATCTCTCGTTCTTCAAAGAATAAACGGTAATTGGTTCATAAAAGAAAAGGTGTTTGGTGAATCTGGTATGGTTTTGTCCGAAAGTGAGTTTATACAGCGCATTGCGTATAACTATGCTCAGCAGCACTTTGACAAAGCGTATAATGATCTTAAAAAATACCTGGAAGTCTTCCCCGATTCGGCTGATCTTCACTACTATTTTGGTATCTATTATTCGACAAAAGGCAAGATCGAGAAAGCGAAAGAACATTTCTTTCATGCAATGGAATTAGATCCGGAATTCATCGAAGCGAAATACAATTATGCGTTCCTTTTCCAGGCAGAGGGTAATATCGAGAAATGCCGCGAACTGTATGAAGAAATTCTCGAAAAAAAAGAAGAGAAAAAGACCTTGAATAATCTTGCAGTTATTTATGAACAAGACGGACAACTCGACCAGGCAATCGTCCTTTTGAAAAAAGCACTTGAACTCGACCCTAATTTTGAACTTGCTCAAAAAAATTTAGAAAGAATCAATGAGAAAAAAAAAACTGCTCAAAACACTTCCGAAAGTAGCGCAACACTTCCTTCAGAATAAACCGATAAATTCCGTTACGGAAATAAAAATTACCCGTCTGTGCAATCAACGCTGCCGGCAATGCAACATCCACGAAGATCTAACTGGTAATCCTTATATGAGTTTGTCAGAATACATGCTTGTACTCCGAAGATTAAAAAAATACGGCAGTCTCGTTGGCATGATCAGTGGCGGTGAACCGCTCTTGCATCCAGATATTATTGAAATACTAAAGCACGCTCAAAAAACATTTCCTCTTTCCGTTTCTCTTGTGACAGGATTGTACTTCGATTATGAGAAAATTTCTGATGTCATTGATTTTTGTTTGAAGAACGGTATAAATATCCAGACATCGTTAGATGGGCTTGAAGAAACCGGTTCCTATCTCAGGGGGGTGGAAAATCATCCTGCAATAATCTTGTCGAACATGAAAAAAATAACTGAACGCAAAAAGGAATTCAACTCCTCTTCCTTTACGTATGTGAACTGCGTTCTCAGTGCAAAGAATCTCCATCAAGTTCCGGAAATAATTGAAGCAAGTAAGGATGCAGGATGGGAAGTAACGGTTGGTGTTTATCATTCTCTGCTCGATACGACAAAAGAAGATGATGAGATGAAGATCACAGATGCCGAAGCCTTGCACAATACAATTGATTTTCTTACAGATAATCCTTCGATCCTTAACCTTAATTCATTTATTGAAGGCATTCCGCGCATTCTTGATAATGATTTCCCGGATTTCTGTCCATTTGTCGACGGTAAGAGAACTGCAACACGTCTAACAATTATGCATAATGGAGAGGTTCATCTCTGTAAAGGTGATGCGGTTGGAAATCTGCTTGACCAAGACCTTGAAAATATCATGGAAAACGACCAATATCGTAGAACCCTTGAAGAATATTCGACCTGCGATGGATGCTGGAGCAGCTGTTACACCCAGAAATATTTACTCTTCCATCCCCAGAATTTCTCACAAGTCTTGGCGCATGGGAGAAAACTGTTTAATCTTAAAGGAGCTGCAAAGGAAAGATAAATGAAATCCTATCTTGATATTGCTATAGAAGCTGCTCGAAAAGGCAGTGAAATTATCAAAGAGAATTTTCATAAAAAGAAGGAAATCGACTATAAAGGGCGAATCAATTTGGTGACAAATGTCGATAAAGAAGCTGAAGCAGTAGTAATAGAAACAATCTCAAAATATTATCCCAAACACAATATCCTTACTGAAGAAACTAAGCATAAACAGGATAATAACCAATCCTATCGTTGGGTGATCGATCCATTGGATGGTACGACAAATTATGTTCACGGATTTCCTTTTGTGTGCGTTTCAATAGCACTCCAAAAAGATGATGAAAGTATCCTCGGTGTTGTATATAATCCCATCCTCGATGAATTGTTTTATGCTGAAAAAGGCAAAGGCAGTTTCAGAAACGATCAAACCATTTCAGTCTCTTACAATGCAGATTTTTCAAAATCCCTTCTTGCAACAGGTTTTCCATATGACATGTATAATGAAGAAAGAAATAATATCAGATATTTTTCAAAAATGATAAAACAATGTCGTGGTATAAGACGTCCAGGCGCTGCAGCACTTGATATGTGTTATGTTGCATGTGGTATATTTGATGGCTATTGGGAACTCGAGCTTTTTCCGTGGGATACTGCAGCGGGATTGATCATTGTTGAAGAAGCTGGCGGGAAAGTTACGACATTTGATGGGTTACAATTTTCAATATTTGATAAAGAGATTGTCGCTTCGAATGGAAAAGTTCACAAAGAAATGTTGAAGGGAATATCATTGTCATCTTAGTTTTTGTTCATATACTTTTTGAGTTATTTGAAAAACTTGACCGAAATTACACTTCATTTGTACAAGAGTATCTCTTTTCGGGGTGTGGCGCAGCCCGGCTAGCGCGCTTGAATGGGGTTCAAGAGGTCCCGAGTTCGAATCTCGGCACCCCGACCATTATGTGGTGGATGTAGTTCAATGGCAGAGCCCTGGATTGTGGTTCCAGTTGTTGTGGGTTCGAATCCCATCATCCACCCCATTTTTTTACAGCCAATTCTATTTAATCATAACCATCTTTCCAAAAGACTGATTATCATCGTATTGTAATTTGTAGAAATATATTCCATTTTCCAGATCATTCCTATAATCATCCTTGCCATCCCAGAAAATTGAAAATTCATTCTGAACAAATTCATTTTGAAGGAGTGTTCGAACTTTCTGTCCCTTTTGATTAAAAATGGTCAAAGTGCAAGATGAACCATCCTTCTGATAAAAATGAATTGTCGTTCCATGGGAATAAGGATTAGGAAAACATGAAAGAAATTCGAAATTCTGTAAATCATTATTGCTAACTCCAACCCCCTGATAGGTGAATTGGATCGAAATTATTGCTGACTCCCCCTCATCGTATATAGCTTTTACCCCTGCGATATATTGCTGCCCATTAACAAGATCCTCATACAGGTAAAATAAATCACCTGTTGAAGCAACATAGCTGCCGTCGAGATAGACATCATAATGAAGAAGAACAATCCCTGAATAATCCGGTTCATTCCAGGAAAAAAGCCCTGTAATAGGATCAACCGTCAGCCCTGTTGGTGCAGGCAGGAATGGAGATGGAGGTGGATTTTGCGGAATGCTTATAAGATAGGGATAGGTCACATTTTCTTCCAATATCCATGTATCGACAAAGTTCCAATTTGTAAAAGAATCTTTCTGGATCATCTGGTTTGTTGTTAGCCCGACTCCTCCAGCACTCGAGGACTGGGAGGAAGTCTCGATATTCCAAAATCCATATTGCACGATACCCCGGTTATTATATCCTATCAAGCCACCGGTTGGAGAATTTCCAGATACATTTCCGACTGAGTAAGAATACTCCACGATTGCATCTTCACCCTGTTCGCCGACCAGCCCACCAATACCTTTCTGATAGGCAACAGAGTTGGTGCCATGCACTGAACCGGTTGCATAGGAATTTGATATCAGGTTTAGATTCTCACCCGCAAGACCACCGACACTTCCGTCACCGTCAACATCACCTGTCGCATAACAATACTGAATGATCGGATCATCCATTCCGGGCAGCCCACCGTTCGAACCAACCAGACCGCCTGTACAATTTGTGGTGCTGGTCACATTGCCGGTCGCATAAGAATAACTTATCGTTCCATCGTAATTTCTTCCCACGAGACCTCCAGTATAGAGATAGCCATCGACATCACCGGCAGCATGACAATGATCGATCGTACTTTCATTCCATCCGACCAGACCTCCAAAACTGTTGTTGCCGTACCCCAAAACCTGGCATGACGAAAAACTATATGTTATACTTCCAGCGTAGTGACGCCCCACTAATCCGCCAGCATTATTCCCCGTGGTTGCAGTGATCGTTCCAGAGGAAGAGCAGTTATCGATTGTGCCTTCATTACGTCCTGTCAAACCACCTACTCTTGATTCAGCAGTTATACTGCCACTTATTGAGCAGCTTGAAATTGCACCTTTTTGAAATCCAGCAACGCCCCCGACCATACTATAACCGGTAACATCTACTCCTGTTAAAATGAGACCTGTTATTTGAGCACTTGAACCAACATAACCAAATAATCCAATATACCAATTATCAGGTCGATTGCTGAATAGGTTTTCAACTCTGTAGTTGCAGCCGTTGAAATTTCCCGTAAACTGGTTTGATGCATTCCCTATCGGTTCCCAGCCCGGATCGACATTATAAGGGGAGATATCTAGATCGATATCATTTATCAGGATGAAATGTTTATCTGCATGTGTTGTCCCGAGATAATTTCTTACTTCATTTAAATGTGAAGCAGTTGCGATCTGCCAAGGATCAGACGCTGAGCCGTCTCCTCCTGCAAAGGAATAGAGCTGAGCAACTAATAGGCAGGAAATCACTACTAATAAATATGTTTTAATGAGCATAGGGCACCTTCATAAATTTTATAATTTTTTTAAATATTCATATTCATAACGTCAAGGATTATGAAAAGTATTCATATGGAATTCATTGATGAGATCATTTCAGCAAGCAGCTCTATAGATTTACCTATGATAAAATGTACTTACTACCCGTTCTTCCTGCTCAAAGACAAACTTGTGATTTTTGGGACATATTGATCAAATCTCATAAGGTAACCTCTGTTAAGGTAATGACCGTTACCTTAATAAATTTTGTCAATAAAACCTTACTCAAGTTTTGTATTTGAAATTAAAACCGTAATAAAAATAGGGCTGAATTTCTCCAGCCCTGTGAGTACTTTTAAATATATTTTTTAGATTTCTTTAACTACACTGATAACATAATCCTTTTGTTCCTTTGTAAGTTCGGGATATATGGGAATTGAGATAACTTCATCCGCTGCTTTTTCAGATTCAGGGAGATCGCCTTCTTTGTAACCGAGAAATGCAAAACATTCCTGCAGATGCAATGGAACTGGATAGTAGATCGCGTTGCCAACATTTGCTTCATCGAGTTTGTTCTGCAGCTCATCTCTCTTGAGAGTTCGGATCGTGTACTGGTTATAGATCATTTTATTGTAGGATTCCACATACGGTGTAATAATTACATCTTTCAGATGTTCATTATAATAGTTCGCATTTTTCTGGCGTCCTTTATGCCACTCTTCGAGGTAAGGGAACTTTTCAAGAAGCACTGTTGCCTGAATTGTATCTATCCGGAAATTACCGCCGATGATCTTATGGTAATATTTTGGTTTGCTGCCGTGCTGACGAAGTATTCTGATCTTTTCAGCAAGTTCATCATCGTTTGTCGTAACGAGTCCACCATCGCCGCAGCAACCAAGGTTCTTGCTCGGGAAGAATGAGAAGCAGCCAACATCACCCAGTGATCCTGCCCGTTTTCCTTTGTACTCAGAACCGATTGCCTGAGCAGCATCTTCTATCACGAATAGATTATGCTTCTTTGCGATCTCATTGATTCTGTCCATCTCGGCACATTGGCCGAACAGATGAACGGGCATAATCGCTTTGGTCTTTTCCGTGACCTTTGCTTCGATCAGGTCGGGATCGATGTTGTAGGTCTTGGGATCGATATCAACGAATACCGGTTTTGCACCGGTACGGAATACAGAACCTGCAGTGGCAAAAAAGGTAAAGGGTGTGGTGATCACTTCATCACCTTCACCGATATCAAAAGCCATGAGCGAGATAAGCAGCGCATCGGTTCCTGAAGTAACACCGATCGCGTGTTTGCAATGGCAATACTCAGCCAGTTTTTCTTCGAGCTCTTTTATCTGAGGACCGTTGATGAACCGCTTGGATTCAAACACGTCCTTCATAGCATTCAATACATCTTCCTTCATAGGTTCATATTGTGCATTAAGATCAAGCATTGGGACTTTCATTCATTTCTCCTTTTATGTAACCACGAAATACACGAAAATCGCGAAACAAAGAAATATAAATTTTAAAATAAAAAAAGCTTCTGTTTCCATTAGTGACTTTCATGGTTCAAGTATTATTTATCAAGATTATTTTTCAGTAATTGCTTTTCATCAACATCCCGAATCACTTTTGCAGGATGTCCAAGTACAACTTTTTCTTTGGGAACATTTTTTGAGACAACTGAACCAGCAGCGACCATACCATCTTCCTCAATGATCTTACCCGGTAGGATGGTTGCGTTCACACCTATTCGTGCACCGGTCTTAAGTGTCACACCTTTGAAGTGGTTATAACGCTCTTTGTCACGAGCCATATAATTATCATTGCTTGTTGCCACACAGGGTGCGACAAAGCAGTAATCACCAACCTCAGAATAAGCTGTAATATACACATTGGTCTCGAACTTACATCTGCTCCCGATGTTCACGAAGTTCTCAATGGTCACGTTCCTGCCGATGATATTTATGTCTCCAACTTTTACATTTTCACGAATGGTCGAGAAATCTGCGATGAGATTTTTATCTCCTATCACACATCCCACATATATGACCACATTTACTCCGATGAGACAATCATCACCAATCTGCGCAGGGTCAAAGGTCTTCTTTTTGAAAATACTTCTCGGTGAAAAGAGGGGCTCTTTACCAACGATCGTTCCGTCATCTATGCGTACGCCACTACCGATCTTCGATCCTTCATGAATGATGATGTTATGACCGATAAGGCAGTTATCTCCTATGATCACATTATCTTCTATGATAACGTTTAAGCCTATCTTTGTATCTTTTCCTATTGTTGCTTTTTCAGAAATATAATTGTTCATACTACTCCTTATGCAAGTTCTTGCGGTTCACCATAGTTCTCGAGAGAAGTCTGGGCTGCGACGAGAACTTTGAGCACATCAAGGCCATTCTGTCCATCCGTAAGAGGTTTTTTCTTATTAATAATGCAGTCGATAAAATGACCATCCTCTCGTTTGAGGGGTTCAGTAAGGGTAATTTTAGGGATTGAGATATCTCCGTCATGAATGGAAAGGGACTCAGCAAAGGAATCATAGGAAACATCAGATGCATCCACACCTTTATCATATATTCTTATTTTCTCTCTCACTTCCATATCATCAAAGGTAACCATCTTTTCGCTTCCCACAATGGTGAATTTCCTGATCTTATGCGGATCAAGCCAGCTGACCTGACCTGTTGCGATCGTTCCGTTCTCAAAATATATAGTGAAGAATACCACATCGTGAATATTGTTCTTTTTCTGGAGGAAACTCTGTCCTGTTGCAGATACTCGTACAGGCTTGGAATCGATCAGATACAACATGATCGAAATATCGTGTGGAGCAAAACTCCACAGTGCATTCTCATTTGATCTCACCTTGCCCAGGTTTACACGCTGTGAGTAAAGGTACAGCATATCACCGATAGCTTTTTCATCGACGAGTTTCTTGAGATAAACCACTGCACCATGATAGAGCAGCAGATGTCCGACCATCAAAACCAGATCTTTTTCTTGTGCTAAGTTCACCAGCTCCTGTGCTTCATCGATGTCCAACGTGATCGGTTTTTCCACGAGACAGTGTTTACCGTGCAGGAGCGCATTCTTGGCGATCTCGTAATGGGTTTCTGCGCTGGATGGAATGACGACAGCATCGATCTCATCACTGTGTGTGAAATCAGTATACTTTGTTGTTGTTCTTACTTCCGGGAATTGTGTTTTTACTCTCTTAAGATTCTTCTCGCTGAAATCACTTACGCCCACCAGCTCGCATGTCGGGAGGTTGTAAAATGTCCTCACATGGTTAAAACCCCATGACCCGGATCCTATCACCGCTACCCTTGGTTTATCCTGCATAAATGTTTCCTTTCTGGTTTCTCTAACTTTTTATACAAGCAGAGTAATATTTTATAGCACTCGATTGCTGTTTATTGAATCATTGCGTCAATAAATTTAGTGGAATCAATTTCATAAAGTCAATATTAGATTTGCTAGATCATCAACAAATACAAGTAAAATCAGAATCTAAAATGTGGCGAGAATTATGAATTTTTATATTCTCGGGAGTGGGGAGAAAATTCCGGAAATTCTTGACATGAATTCAGTTGAGCAATTTCAAATTGCATAAAAAATTTTGTTAATCATTCATTAAATAAATTTTATTTGTTAGAATGGAGTTCATAATAGATTTATCTGTAATTGTAGGGGCTTACGTGGCTCAAATTGTAAACCAAAAATTCGCTTCCGCATGTTCTAATTTATTCCCTTTTAATATTGTTAATTATTTAT